>JBCCBE010000025.1:0-38102 GCA_039814425.1 Pseudomonadota bacterium | reverse complement strand
GGTAAGGAAATCTGACGCGTCCTTAGTTTCAAAATTGATTATTCCACCCAATGCGCCAGGCCCGTAAAGGGTAGACGAGGCTGGGCCTCGCAGCACTTCAACCTTTTTGTATAGTTCAGGCTCAGAAAAGAAACTACCGGTTCGATATTGCTGGTAGAACTTATCTACGCCATCAACATTGACAATAATGCGCCCTTGATCACCAGCGGATTCTGGTGAGCCTATGCCGCGAATATTAAAGGTCTGCCCAAGCGCCCTGTCGGACCCTGATACATTTAGACCCGGAATATCTCTTGCGATATCACCGATCGCCGATGGCTGCAGCAGATCAATGCCTTCCTGATCAACAACTGTAACCGACTGCGGTGTATCAATTGCAACTTTCTCGTTTCCGGCGCCGACAACGATCCGCTCCAATATGGTAACACGATCGTTCGGGCTTTGTGCGTACGCGTTTGTTGCAACCAATGCAGTGGTGGAAATTAGAAAAGTACGTAGAAAATTGAACTGATTCATAACAGGCCCCCTGTTTGATTTTTGGTGGCTTGCTAATTGTACTAAACAACGTGGCTTGCTAATTTTATTGAGCCTTCATCTATTATACTGGATTTTTTTAGTCAAGTATTAATCGTTTATTAACTTTTAATTTTCAACTGATTGTGGAAGAACGAATTGGTGTTGGTTTTTCGGGACTTTTCCAACCCTCAAATTGCAGGAAAACGCATCTGCCAGATTTCTGTCAGAAATGACTTCTTTGGGACTCCCAGACTTCAAGAGCATCCCATCTTTCATTAGAAGTACATGATCTGCAAACATAGCCGTCAGATTGAGATCATGCATCACACTAATGACACCACCGCCATTATTTGCATAGTTTCGTGCCAAGTTCATAACTTCAAGCTGATGGAGGATATCCAAACTGGCAACCGGTTCGTCTAGCAATAGCCACCTTGCATCATCTTCCCACTTAGGCTCCCATATCTGACATAACACTCGGGCAAGTTGGACCCGTTGCTGTTCACCTCCAGAAAGCTCATGATATTTCTTATTCTCAAAGCCGCTCAATCCCACATTTTCAAGGGCAGCTAATTGAATCGTATTGCTTTGCCCGGTACGGTGTCCAAACACACCAGCCCGCAATCCCATTTCAACAATCTCCGACACCGAAAACGGAAACGCAACGGAACTCGATTGCGGCAACACACCTCGAATGTTTGCCAATACGCCTGCGGACATTTTCGAGAGATCAAAACCATTCATTGTCACCTTCCCGGAATATTCAATTTCTCCAGCTAAGGCACGCAGTAAGGTTGATTTTCCAGAGCCGTTTGGTCCGATAATTGCCGTGAAGCTCTCTTCTCTCAAGATGAAATTGAGTTCTCTAATTATCGTTTTTCTACCAAAAGCAACACTGAGATTCTCAACGCTAATCATTCCAACAACAATCCTCTTTTCTGAAGAAGCAACCAAAGAAAAAACGGCGCGCCGATCAGCGCTGTAATGATGCCTATCGGAAGTTCAGCCGGCGCTACGATAGTTCTGGCAACCGCATCTGCCGTAATGAGTACAATAGCACCTAAAAGCGCAGATGCAGGAAGTAGATATCGATTATCAGGACCAATTATCAATCTTAGAAGGTGGGGAACAATAATCCCTATAAAGCCTATTCCGCCACTCACAGAAACCGCTGCGCCAGTAGCTGCTGCTGTGCAAACGATCGCTATATTTTTCGCACGTTGAACATTAATTCCCATATGGAAAGCGTTTGCTTCTCCCAATGACAATGCATTGAGTGCATCAGCCAGTTTAGGTAGGAAACAATAAACCAACAAGACGATTGCGCCTGTAATAAAGCATTTCATCCATGTGGCGCCTGCAACTGACCCCAGCCCCCAGAATGTAAGGTCACGCAATTGTTGATCATCAGCCAGGAAAATCAAGATCCCGGTCAATGCCATTGCGAAAGCCTGAAGAGCGATGCCCGCCAAGAGCATAGTGATAATCGATGTCTTACCGTTTGATGTTGCGATTTTTTGGATAAACCAGGTTATCAATAGGGCGCCAAGAAAAGCAGATAATGGGAGAGCAAACACACCCAGATACTGCACCACAATAGATAGTACCGAGCCCCCCAAAACAATCATTGAAACAGCTCCCAGGCTGGCACCGGCTGTAACACCAATTATACCGGGATCAGCGAGGGGGTTTCTAAACAGTGATTGTAAAACAGCCCCACAAACCGAAAGTGCAGCACCAACTATCGTTCCAAGTATCAGTCTTGGCATTCTTAGGTTGAAGAGGATAATTTCATCGCGTGTATTAAATGTCATTGGGGTCTGCCAATTCCAAGTTGATACAACGTTTGCAATGGAAATATCTGCAGCTCCGACACCCAGTGTGATCGCGGCTGCTACAATGTAAAATCCTATCAATAGGAAAATTACGAGCCTGCTGAAACCACCCTTCTCGTGAGCTTTAATGCTTCTTAAAGGCAATCAATAGTCCTTAGCTCTTGCAAAATGGACTTGCAATATGGGTCAGCGATAGGGGTTGGCCCCATAAATTTAATTAAGTTCAGAAAGTGCATATCTGAGTTCGGTCACGGCAATAGAAGTGCGTGGCCCAAACCCCAGTAACAGTAATCCATCCATTCTAACGATTCTAGCTTTCTCTCCAGCAGGCGTTGCTGCAATCGCCGGATGGTTCAGGATTTCGTCATCAGATTTCCCATGACCACCCACGGGTTCCATCATCAAAATGACTTCAGGCTGAGCCGATATTATTGCCTCGTCTGCAATTTGTTTATACCCGCTAATGTGAGAAAAAACGTTTTCGGCGCCAGCCAAATCGATAATGCTCGCCGCTGCGGTCTCGGCGCCAGCAGCCATTATTCTCCCACCACGCTCCGTGAGTACAAACAGAACTTTCTTCGGAACGGAGATGTTTTTGCCAGCTTTCAAAACTGCAATTAATTTTTCAGAAGTCTCCGCCACAAGCATTTCAGCCTTTTTGTGAACTCCAAGCGCTTTGCCCACTGTCCGAATTTTTGCAGTAATTGCCTCGGCAGTATATCCCTCATCCACCATTACAATCGGTATATTTGCAGCCTCCAATGCATCCATGGTTTCTGGTGGGCCACTGCCTTCTAATGCCAAGATAAGGTCTGGTCGAACCGAGAGCACTCCTTCGGCGGAGAGGCGTCTGATATAACCAACATCTGGCAGGTTAAGCGCTTTTTTTGGATAAAGACTGGTTGTATCACGGGCAACAAGGCGATCCTCCTCACCCAATGCGTGGACAATCTCCGTAATCGAACCTCCAATCGAGAGCACCCGGTCAAAAGGCTGTTTATCCTCGGCAATAGCTTGGGAAACACCTAAGGTGGAGGACGCTAAAATCCACAATAATAGAAATGCTGACAAAACAAGAACGCTCTTTAATAAGGCGCGCTTGATATAGAATGTGTAAATTGCATCCACGTCCATATCCTCTTCTTTGATGATAACAGTCTGCACCTTTCGATCGCTCATTTATTTAGAATAAGCTTCCCCTGTTTTGTAATCCGGAGGCGGTAAATTAGATCGTCGTGTTTTATGCAAATTTCCTTTGCAGATCCAAAGAGTTCCAGCGACGAAATCAATGTAGGTTTTGCCATAGTCAATTCATCACTTACGGGTTGATTGCGACCAACGATCTCATCTTCGTTGTGATCGCTTTGTAAACTTTTCTGCATTTTGCTCAGCCATCAATTTTTGAAACCGGGCTTGCTAAAAAGCTAGCTAGGCCTACTGATTGTAAACATGACTATAAATATCATATTTTTTTGAGAAAACAATACTAGACTTTTATTATCAGCTTATGTTCTAGTACCGGCAGCAAGCAGGTCAAGAGCCGGCAAGCAAACATTAGTGACTAACTATCGAGGCTTACGCGTTTCCAATGATAGCATTCCTAGCAAGACTAATATTCAGTGCTTTAGTTATCCTAGCTTCTCCATCGATAGGCTATGCAGAAGATAAGGGCCGGATTAAAATTGAATTAAACAAAGTTGAGACAGTTTCAGAAAACTGCCTCCTGTCATTTGTGGTCTCGAGTAAGTTACCGACAGATATAGAAAAGATCGCATATGAGTTCGTTATCTTCGATAAAGAAATGCGCGTCGAACGAATGACCGTGTTTGATTTTAAAAGTCTGCCTGCCTCTAAATTGAAGGTTCGTCAATTTCAGTTGGGCAAAACCAAATGCGATAATCTTGGCCGTCTCCTAATCAACGATGCATCTTCTTGCACGGGTCAGGGAATCGAACCCTCAATTTGTTTGAAAGAATTAGTTCTCGATAACCGAACCGAAGTTGAATTTCTAAATTAGGACTTTTTGCAATGCAGGAAATGATTCAACCAGTCATGGATTTCGTACAACTCGGAGGCCCTGTAGTTGGAATATTGCTTTGCCTTTCAGTAGTAGCAGCGGCGCTCATTGGATTGAAAACCTTTGGGTTTTTTTATTGCAGTGTTGGATCTCACCGCAATGTTAAAAGATCCATTCAGCTGTGGAATGAAGGAAAACGTTCTGAATCGATAGAGTCACTTTCCGGAACAAAGAGTTCATTGGGCAAAGTCCTCCATCTTACAATGCAACGCTTAGTTTCCAAGGCGGTGGATAAAGAAGTTATCGAAGAAGAAGTATCCACTGTTGCAATTCGCGAATTACACGAACATCAAAGAGGGTTTCGTGCACTTGAAGCGATTACGCAAATTGCGCCTTTGCTTGGTCTTTTTGGAACAGTTCTTGGCATGATTGACGCATTTCAAAAGCTTCAATCAGCTGGCAATTCAGTTGACCCTTCCATTCTTGCCGGAGGTATCTGGGTAGCCCTTCTGACTACCGCTGCAGGCTTGGCGGTGGCAATGCCAATCTCTCTAGCTCTTACGTGGTTTGAAACACGTTTGGACGATGAGAAAGTTGCAATCCAAACGATGACCGCAGAGTTATTGGGAAACCACGCAATCTCTACAGATGAAATTGGATATTCAAACGACGAGATAGAGGCGAGTTATGCAACTTGATGCCATTCGCCCGAAAAGAAAACACCTATCCCTAACATCATTGATTGATATTATTTTTCTTTTGCTTCTGTTTTTCATGCTGTCGTCTACTTTCAGTAAATACTCTGAGGTCAAGGTCTCTGCAGCACGGGCGGGAGCCGGTGATGCAAGTGATCGGCCAAGTATTTTTATCTCTCTTGCCAGCGAACAGTGGAAGGTTAATGGAGAAGTTGCCGGTTTCGACACTGTTCGAGAGCTGCTGGTCAAGTATCAGTCAGAGGACGCGACGAGGGCAGTATTGAGAGTTACAGATTCTGTCACTTCCCAAATTCTTGTTGACGCAGTCCAGCTTCTCAATGAGGAAAAAATTGATGTAACGTTGGTGCGATGATGATCAAAGTGTCCGATCAAAGAACAAAAAAACCAAACGATGGCACAGTTGCTTTGATCAATATCGTATTTTTGATGTTGATTTTCTTCTTAATTGCCGGGACAATCGTTCCACCGATTGACAAGCAGATAAACCCGATATCGTCACAGATCGAGGGCAACGCGGAATTGGAGAACTCGTTATCCATCCGTCAGGACGGAACAACTTATTTCCTTCAAGAACCAACAAGTCCGACAGAGTTTATGGCAACACGCTTACAGGATGAGCAAGAAGAAGATAAAACCGTTCGTGTTTTGGCGGACCAAGAGCTGGCTGCAACCACGCTTGTCGAAGTTGTCAATGAACTGAAGGCAGCGGGTGCTTCCTCAGTGCTCATTGTTACAGAGAAGAATGAGCAATGACTTTCTCGGCTCTAAAATGGCCGATAGCCTTGACCGTATCATTGGCAGTACATTTCGGTTTGGGAATTTTATTCAAATCAGATTCCGATAAAATCTTAATTGACGGTGGGGCTTCCGTTGAAGTCGCAAGTTTCGGCGGGGCATTTTCAGATAGCATTGCAAGCGGAAGTCCGGATGAAATTCTTGAACCTACTGAGCCTACATTGGATGAATTAGTATCAGAAACCCAAACATCCGATATTCTGGAACCGATTGAAGAAATAGTGGACGACAACTCAAAAGTTGAGGAGTTGGATGTACAGCAGCCGATCGTTTCTGAACTAGCAAACGAAATACAACCAAGTGTACTAGAAACCGCTCCATCAGAAGCTTCCACACAACCTGCTGACAAACCGGTTGAGGTTGCATCAAAGCCGATTGAGGCAATTACCGAACCTTTAGAGGCAGAACTTCAAAGTTCATTGCAACCCTTATTGGAAACAGTTCCTGTTCCAAAAAAGCGTGAAGTTTTTAAAACCAAACCCAAGAAAAAAACAAAAAAAGCTGCCGAAAAACCAGCTAAAAAGAAAAAGCGGAAACCGCCTCCTAAGAAGAAAGTCGCTAGCGGAGACAAAGGAAAACAAAAGGTATCTGCAAAGAGTGGAAGCAAAGACGGTAATAAAAAAGCCAAAGCGAAAACTACCGGAAAGAAACAGCGTTCTGCAAAGCTGAGCGGAAATGCAGCCGTATCAAATTATCCTGGTAAAATTGTGCGAAAGCTTAGACGCTCGATTAGATATCCAAAAGCGGCAAAGCGTAAGAAAATTCGCGGACAGGTAATTGTAAGTTTTACAGTGTCGCGAAACGGTGGTGTGAGTCGGATACGCATTGCACGAGGCTCTGGTTCATCAATACTTGATAAAGCAGCATTGGAAACTGTTCGGCGTTCAGCGCCATTCCCCAAGATTCCCACAAATGCAGGAAAGTCAAAATGGGCTTTTCGTGTACCGTTAGCATTTAAATGATCAGAAAGAAGGAAATACAGGATGTATTTAGCTATGAACCGCTTCAAGGTAACCGGAGGACATGAAAAAGACTTCGAAGACGTTTGGCGCTCGCGTGATTCCTCTCTTAAGGAAATGGCTGGATTTGTGGCATTCCATCTGATGCGCGGAGCGTATCATGAAGAAGAAAATTATACGTTGTTCGCCTCACACACAGTTTGGGAATCAGAAGAGGACTTTGTTGCCTGGACAAAATCGGAAAACTTCCGAAACGCTCACAAAAACGCAGGCAACAATTCGGTACTTTACCAGGGGCATCCGCAGTTCGAAGGATTCAATGCCGTGGACGGTGCTTAATTTTTTGTAATTAGGAATGGATTTTAGATATGTCGAACCAACATAACCCATCAAAAAGCCTAACGATAATTGAATCAGGGTTTGATAAAACAACCATCAAGTTACTGCATTTATCTAGGTTTTGTTTTTCGGCCTATGCTGAAGGAAAAAATCCAGATTGCGAGAAAATAGTCTCTTTTTGCAAACGGGAATTCGGCTCACCCTTTTCAATCGAAATTGCGATAGCCCTTGTTGAGGTACTCAATTCAATGAGGTTGAGTAGAAAATCGACTTTTCATTTCAACAGTTCAGCCTGCAAGAAATGCCGTAACAGAATATCCGAATGCGAGCGGTTACTTTTTCAAACAGTCTACTCAATGAAGCACAAACAAGGCAGCAAAGCCTATGTTACCGCTCTGATATTATGCGAAGGAAATGACATTTCGCCACTAATCAAGGCAGTTGATAAACTGAACAAGTGCCTTTTAAAAGTAGAACGGATTGCAAATATTTGACTAATAACTTGACAAATTTTGTTTACTTTCTTTAAATTGACTACAACTGTCATGTTAATGAAAACGCCGAGGGGAGATGTCTATGGCAAAGCCGCAATTTACTGAAGATGAGATAGCTTCAATCTTAAAAGAGCATGTAGATGGAACAAGTGTGCGTGATCTGTGTCGGAAATATCCGATGTGTGACACTACGTTTTACAAATGGCGTAAAGAAGCAGGACTAGGCAAAAAGAATTTGGAGAAGCAGGCCCTCGAATCGCTGAAAACCGAGAATGAGCAATTAAAAATATTGGTAGAGGCCCAAGCTTATCAGATTTCTCAACTCGAGCAACTTACTAGGATTGGATACCGGTGATTTGTAATGTGTGAAAAGTGCCATGAACCGGAGGTTGAGTTATCAAGTGTAAAGTCGAAGAACACAAAGCGACTTTGGTTATGGGATTTCACAGATAATGTTCACTGCCCAGTAATTGGCACGTGCTTGACGAATCAGGACCTGATTAACCTGACAAAACGACTGCGACTTAAAATCGAGAAAGACTGCAAAGACTACGATCTGCACTCGTTTTTTGTTACGTCCACGACAAACAAGGGCAAAGAAGCAAAGGCAATCCATAAACTTCTGGATGAAAGGCATGCTGGGGCGCTGCGTAAGTTTGGACGTCTTTCAACCGATGCAGATCTAATTTCGCTTTGGAACGAAATGAAAAATTCCGGGCAGATTGCAGGCGCATTTTATGCATTGATGACCCTAAGACATGTATCGCAAGAAGTACGCGGAATAATTTTTGGTGAAGTTCATATGCTCTCCCACTTGATGGGAGCTTCTTATCGCGAACGTAGCCAGGAAGTTTCAATTCTGAAAACGCGGCTAAGTGATATGGAAAACCGCAAATCACGCATTGAATCTGGCCTACATAAAGCACTCGATGACCGCGACCAGAAAATTGGTGAGCTTGAACGTCAAATTAGTGATCTAAAGGCCAAAGCACAGGTTGCAAAAACCATCAATTCGAGCCGCAAGGCACCAATGCGTTTCAACACAAGAGATCGGGCGATTGAGGTGGCACGTGGTAAAGCGCGTGCGGCAGATGCTGCAAGGGAGAGTGCAGAGAACAGGGCCAGACTATATCGAAAACAAGTAATCGAGTTGCGGAAAACGCTTTCTAGTTCAATTTCTGAAAGTACTGAACCTAATAGGCCGTCACAGAAATTATGTGGACGCTCCATATTATATGTTGGCGGGCGCCCTGGTCAGATTTCACATCTGGAAAAGACAGTTGATATTTTTGGCGCTAAATTCCTTCATCATGATGGCGGAAAAGAAGACTCTATTACCAGGATTGATGAGGTACTTGCATCGGTAGATTGTGTTTTGTGTCCTGTAAACTGCGTAAGCCACGATGCTTGCTTGCGAGTAAAAGCCGGGTGTAAAAAGCTTGGAAAAGATTTCATTCCATTGCGCAGTTCTAGCCAAACTACGCTTCGCAATGCTTTACTATCGATAGAAAGTGCATGAGTGTGGAACGTGATCGCAATGTAAAAATTCACAATTTGTTTGAATTAATCACTTCAGGGCTGGATTATTGTGGTGAATATCCGGTAGATATTGTTCAACTAACAGCAGATAGGCAAACATATGCGTCTAACGAAACAAACAAATTATGCCATACGGATCATGATGTATTGTGCGGCCAATCATGGAAATCTCAGTCAAATTCCTGAGATTGCCAAAGCATATGGTCTGTCCGAGCTTTTTTTATTCAAAATTTTGAAGCCTTTAACAAAAAACGGGTTAGTTGTTTCCGTCCGGGGTAGAAACGGCGGCATCCGGCTCAGCAGGGAGCCTGAAGATGTTAGGCTGTCTGAAATTGTTCGTGTTACTGAGGATAATTTCAATATGGCTGAGTGTTTTAGCGAAGAAGGAGCGGATTGCCCATTGATAGATTCGTGTGAACTTAATTCAGCATTACGTGAAGCTTTGGCGGCTTTCTTCAATGTTCTTGACCAATATACAATCCAGGATTTGGCGATTAATCGCCACCGCATTGATAAGCTGCTGGGTATCGATGAGTTGAAGCGCGCTTAGTCACAATAGCTGCCTGAAAGACAATGTTAGGCGCGTACATTAATAATTCCGTTTGCTATTACCACTAAGGAAAACAAAAAGCCGCGTCCAGAATAAAGGAGCACGGCTTATGTATTGGTTATGCAGATACGGATTTTACAGGAACTGATTTTGCGAATAATCCAATTATCTAAAAATCACCGCAATCATTCCAATTTATCCCAAACTAACTTCGAGATTACTCAGCAGCCTGGTTTGCTGGCTGTGCATTTAGTAGGCCGTATTTATCCTCGCCAATTGTACTCAATAACTCTAATTGAGTTTCCAGAAAATCGATGTGGCCTTCTTCATCTGTAAGCAAATCTTCAAAAATTCGCATCGATACGTAATCGCCACACTCATGGCACACTTCGCGGGATTTTGCATAAGAAGCTTTGGCTGTGAACTCTCCTTCGAGATCCGATTCAAGCACTTCTTTAACGTTCTGACCAATTTTCAATGGCGCTACGTTTTGTAAATTTGGATGGCCCTCAAGGAATATTATACGCTCGACGATCTTATCGGCGTGTACCATTTCCTCCAAAGACTCTTCTTTTTCCTTCTTTGCAAGAAGTCCATAGCCCCAATCATCCAAAAGACGATAATGTAGCCAATATTGATTAATCGCGCCGAGCTCCAGAAACAATGCCTCATTTAGTCGCTCAATTACCTTAGCATCACCCTTCATGCTGCTTCTCCATATTTCGATGGGTTTTCCATCTTGTTTAGAATCATTCTAAATAGATAGAGAAGACAGAATGGATGTCAACACACGACCTTGAACATATTTAAAGGATGGTTTGGAACGCGAATAACTGACCGCCAATAATTTTTCTTTGTATGCTCAATGATAACGGGTTTCGTTTGGTCTTCCCGGATACCGTTGCGACAGCGTAAGGTCTTTGCTTATCTCTTTGTATAAATGAGGTTTTTCTTACCTGTTAACTCAGGTGGAAAGTGACATCAAACATCGTTCACACAGCTTCAATTCTTGAAATATGATTGTCAAATTGGACCCCTTGAAATGCCCAACTTTTCCTTTCGGAAAGTGCTCGAAATATTCCACTTTCAGACGTAGTAACAAATCCTCGTTTGTTTTGGGACACGCCAAATGCGCTATCAGATGGCAAGATTGTTTTTAATTTTCGTTGTTTTGCAGAAAAAAGTGCAATTGAATCACCCTTTGGTAAGGTTGCCATTACCGTGTCCCCATCATCATTCAAACATACCGAACCAACATAATTGGATGGCAGTTCAAAGCGTTGGTTATCTGATCCCCACAGACCTATTTCCTCGCCTATCACACATGATCCCAGCAACGATGGTCTGTCTGTTTCAGGACCTTCATATTGGCAACCGAAAACGACTTCTCCGTTTTTGGAGACATCGAGATGTCGGATTGAAAGCTTATTACTTGCGGACAATTTATGTTTCTCAACAAGATCGCCGGTAGATAGATCAAGAAAAACCAACGAAGGTTCCATAGTGGGCAAATTGAGTTTTGCCCGGCCAAATTCTGGGTGTGTTTCAATCCCGCCATTTGCTACTATTAGAATATCTTTTGATGGATGCATCCGAATTTCATGTGGCCCGATGCCATAGCTTGAAAACTCCCCAATTCGATTGAATTGATTAGTTGAGTCATAAATTCCAATTGCACCGCGCGCATTTTCGAAATCATTTTCAGATGCATAAAGCAATTTTCCATCTTGGGAAAATGCACCATGACCATAGTAATGGCGAGCTGGCGGCGCACTGATTTGAAACGGAGAGTGCTGATTGGACAGGCTGAATACCAATGCGAACGTACCAGGTCGCCGTGAAAATGCGATGCCTTGATCTTTCGTTGGATTGAATACGACCGAATGACCACGGTTAGGTAAGGGCAATTCCAGAATTTTCTTACCAAATTCATTGAATAGAATTATGCCAAACGTCCTGCTTTTATATCGAACTGCAGATGCGAAAACCAGATCGGCATTCATAAGGTTTGCATAACTGGCTTCAGGAAGGTTTAAGAGTAAGCTGGCCCCAGCGCCAGCCAAAAACGTTCGTCGATCAATAGGGTTTTTAAAGCGCATCAGTCGCCGTCAGAAAACGAAAACCCTGAAGAAAGCCCTGCTGCAATGGCAAAGTCTTCATCAAGCATTTGGATTGCAAAGCTGATTGAGGTTTTCAGATATTCTATCTTGGCACGTTGTTCAGGATTCTGAAGTGCAACACTAATTGGAGATTGAATCGAGTCAGCCATCCGCTGCGCATTTTCCAGTTCAAATAGTACATTATCAAACAACGGTTTATCGTCGGATGAAAGCAGCAGCTTTGCATCTGAGATGCTAAATAGTTTTCTGGTTGCTTCAATATTATGGGAAATCATCATTAGCGTATTTTCAGATCGACGGAACAAGGCAACCCGAGGTCTATCCTTTGCCGGTTCACTTCTGAGAAAAGCACTAATTCGCAAATCACGGATACTTTCAAGACCATGTACGAGTGTCCCAAGTAAGGTATTCACACCCTCACGTTGATTCTTCAGCACTGGATTAGCAGGACCGGGGTTGGTCCAAATTTTGTAGGCAGCACCATTATCATTCCAGTTTTGTGAAATCTCTCTTGCAATGATCGATAGGTTACTAGATGCCGCCTGGGCATATGCGCATCTAAAAGCATCGCCAGCTTCAAGGCCATCAGAGCCTGTCCCAAACAATAGAAACTCCATTGCGCCAAGGCCTTGCACTGCAACACTTTTCTTAGGAAGCCGGTTGATATCTAGTACGGTTTCATCCTGGGTGGATAGGATCCGCTGAACCTGTTTCAGGCCTGTACTCTTTCGGTCAGGATAAAACAAAATTCGCTCAAAACGGTTTTCCGATGAAACCGGCCCAAACCGTATGATTTCTATCTGGCCCCAACTTGCCGCTGTCCTGGTAAAAGCAGCCCTAGCTTTCTCCAAGGAATTTGATCCGGGATTGCTGCATAGTTCATCCACATTTGCTTTTTGATCCAACGTTGCAAGTAAAAATTTTTCATACCCGGGGCGAACAAAATTGTTCACAACCCTATTAAGGACGGTAGAAATATTTTGATCATTGGCAAATGAGTTTGCCGGTATCAGGGTCACTACTATGAAAATTATTGTTGGAAACACTTTATGCATCACAGAGATCCTAAAAATTGTATCAAGGCTTCACGGTCCTGCTTTTCTAGTTCTTTGAACCGATCTCGGGATGGTTTTCCTTCTCCACCATGCCACAGGATTGCTTCTTTCAAATTTCGTGCACGGCCATCATGAAGGAAAAATGTGTGTCCATTGACCGTTTTCGTCAAACCTATCCCCCACAATGGCGGGGTGCGCCATTCTTGACCATTCGCAACACCGACTGGTTGGTTGTCAGCCAGGCCCTCACCCATGTCGTGCAGCAAAAAATCTGAATAGGGCCAGATTAACTGGAAGGCGTGTTCATCACTTGGTGTATCCCGACGTGTAACAAATTTCGGATTATGACAGGAAGCACATCCAATTTCGTAAAACAGTTTCTTACCAGCTAATACAGGTTTTTCTGAAACATCCCGACGTGCCGGAACTGCCAAATTAGCGGTGTAAAACGTGACGAGACCCATTATTGGATCCGGTGTTTCTGTGTCTCCCAAGCGCGGTTGAACACCGGTCGCCATTTGCAGGCATGCAGTTTGATACTCGGTACAATCTCCAAAATGGTTTCCGATAATTGGAGACGAAATACCAATATCACCGCTAAAGGCATCATCGTTTTGTTTAAGAAGGTTTGGCTGAGATGCCTTCCAGCCAAATTTTCCCAGAGTTAATTTCTCTTTGGTAACATCTCTTACAACTGATGCTTTACCGGAAATTCCGTCATTGTCTGCATCACTTGCATCTGCAAGGCGGTAAATGTCTGCCGGGTGGATTGCTTCTATCAGACCAAGTCCAATCATGGGCTGCGCAATTCGGGGGGATAATGTGGTGCCCGGTTCAAGTGGCCCGTGCGCCAGTTCCTTAATGGAATAAGTCGGTTTGCGAAGGTTCACAACCTCCCCGCCTTTTAAGGTGACAGGGATTTCCGTATAGTTGATACCGATCCGGCCCTCGGCGTCTAAACCTTGAATCGCACGATCTTGCATTTGCCCGCCATAAACACGGTCAGGCACGTTAAGCTTCACATAATCTGCGAGTGCTTTTTTCTCATCTTTTGTAGTGGCTGGCCTCGCCAATCTGATGAGCATGGACGTGGCGTCCAGGTCCCCTTCTGGTGGGTGTCCGCGTCCATCTTTGAGATGGCAACTTTGACAGGACCGAGCATTAAAAAGCGGCCCCAAGCCATCTGACGCATGGTTTGATGAAGGTGACGAAACCCATACCTTTCTGAAAAGTGCATTACCAAGGAAAAAATTTTGCTGCTGTTCAAAACTCAAGTTTTGCGAGGGATTGGAGAAAGCGTTCCGATTGATTTTTTTGAAAGATGTTCCTGAACCACCTTGCCTGGCTTCGAACTTCTCTGCTGTGCTGAAATTATCGGTTAGCTTTGTAACAAGCGCCACTCGCTTCTTATCGATTTTGCTCAAATCGTCACGCGAAAGATTTGGACTGTCTTTAGCGAAACATTGGGCGGCAAATACAAAACTCACCGCACAGGTAGCAACCATTTTTTTAATGGACAGTTCCATAGATTATTCTGCCACCTTTAGTACAGACAGATTTATATGCTATATTCCTTTGCACAGCAGACAAGTGTTTATAGCGAATATTAGACAAAAAAGCGATCTTCCGCTGCTTTGCAAGCTTGCATGGATTACCCATACAATTCCTATATTAAATTAGGAATTCTCATTAATGTGCAGCTCGAAGAACCCTAATATATAAATCAGCTCCGCATTAGAATAATCAAAATCGTGTGTGTGATCGCCTTTGAAGTAACGGCATGTCGGCCTTGTATCGTCAATGGCCTCTTGATCTTCAAACACCGAATTAACTGCATACACTATTTACTGCATATACTACGAAAAACGGAGCGGCCAGGCTGCACATAGGTGCAGCCTTAACCAATTTTGAACCTATGGGTATTCTCCATTTATGGCGACCCAACGAACACTAATCAAATTTAAATTAATGCTCTTAAAGGCCTATCCAAACAACGTTCGACCTACTCAAAAACGGCGTTCGGATTATCAAGGCTGTCTGAACCTTCAAACTCGATTGAACCCAGATCAAGCAGACTTACCACTCTCTCAATTGAGCGCGTTTGATCGACCAGTGCATCAATTGCAGCCTGCACAGTTGCATTGCCTTCAGTATTGCCTTCGCCAATCATCTGATCATAGGCTTCGACAGATTCAGCGCGCGATGCCATAGCTTGCATTTTGTCAACAGTAGCAGCCAGTTTACCGCGTAACTCTTCATCTAAACCCGCGTCTTTTTCTGCGACCATTTCAGACAGTGATGGCCCGCTAACGGTTGATCCATCAACGCGCTTATACGCGCCCAGGTAAACATTCTGAATTCCAACCGCATCGTAGAGATGAGAATTGTGCGTGTTGTCTGCAAAGCAATCATGCTCTTCTTCTGGATCATGAAGAAGCAGGCCGAGTTTCATGCGTTCGCCAGCCAGCTCACCATAAGAGAGAGACCCCATCCCGGTCAGGATGGTAGAAACACCGTTTCCAGGGTTTTCCATAACAGCTTTGCGCGCTTCGCCCGCATCTGTCCAATTGCCAACCATTTCTTCAAGATCAGAGATCAGAAGCTTTGAAGCTGCCTGCAAATAATCCGCACGTCGTTCACAATTGCCGTTAGTGCAACCTTCAGAACTGAAATCGGTATAGGGGCGGTTTCCAGCACCGTCTCCGTTACCATTCAAGTCTTGACCCCAAAGAAGGAACTCAATTGCATGATATCCGGTGGTGACGTTTGCCTCGATATCTCCAGCTTCATTGAGACCTTGAATAAGCGCAGGTGTGATCGATGTTGCATCAACCTTGTCACCATTGATAGTGATTGAGGCATTTGCAACAAGATTGGCATTGTAAAGCAAGTTTTCATCGCTTTCAGTTCCATAACTTGCGTCTACGTAATCAATCAGTCCCTCATCCAACGGCCAGGCGTTTACACGACCTTCCCAATCATCAACGATTGCATTTCCAAAACGGTATGCTTCAGTCTGCTGATAAGGAACACGGGCTGCAATCCATGCATCTTTTGCTGCTTTTTGCCCTTCAGCGGAAGGATTTTTGATGAACGCATCAATAGCTGCATCTAATGCTTTTGCTGTTGTTAATGAATCCTCATACTTTGCAAGTGCAATATCAGCATAATTTTTCAAAACCGCTTCAGCAGATACATCCGCATTGGCTGGTGCCACAGCTGCCGCTGATAACAAGAGGGAAAGGGTAATAGATTTGTATTTAAACATCGGCTTCTCCGTTATTGAATTGTGTTTGTAGAAATTGTCTCGGTAATGACGCTTTTAATTGTGTTTGCGGGGATCGGGAAAAATTCCTTTTCAGATGCGTACAGAAATTGAGCTAGTGCTTCTGAGGCAGGATATAGCTCATCATGGTTCGAGTTTCCAGTGATTCCATCGAGACAAAGGGCAACAGCGGTACCGTCATCATGCTGAATTCCAGATAGTAATCCGAGCAATAATACTTCCTGAAAACACAACGACTCACAGTTGCATGGCCGGCTAAACAAGGATCTCTGAGTGCTGAGTTTCAGCCTGGTTGCAAACTCCGCAAACAGTCCCAATGCATAACTACCGTCTCTGTTCCCAAGCGCCGAAACAAAATGCCTTTTTGTAACTTCCCAATGAAAATCATCCCGGGTGACAATCCATGCGCACCAACGCCGGTAGCCTTCCAAAATCAACTTCTCTGCAACACGCTCAGGCGTATGCGTATCATGTATATCTGCGTCTCTGCGAATGGCAGTCACGTTAAATTCTTTCTATGCGATCAGAAGCTTCATCTAAACCAAACCAACGAAAAATACTCAGGATATTGAACGCAGAGAACTCTCTTATCCAATCATGCGAAAAACCGGCATCCGTTGTAGTTTTATGTAAATGCATTGCGTTATCTCCTCGGCGACGGACATTCCGAACATATCATGATTAAAATACTCAAGTTAAAATAGGAGTCAAATTCTATGTTTTAGAATTGATCTAAAGTGAACCAACGTAATCTAGTTTTTCTTGACTTGCCAAAGCTCATTTGCAATCTGTGCATCATTCGCAAAAATGGAGGTTCAAAATGACTATCAGAAAGACGATTTTGAAGGTTGCCAGCGTATCAATTGCAACCATGATTTCCTCGACGGCAATCGCTGCCGATACCGTAAATATTTACTCCTACCGCCAGCCTGATTTAATCGCACCTTTGCTTGAGGAATTTACCAAGCAAACCGGCATAGAAACCCGCGTTCAGTTTCTTAAAAAAGGCATGGTTGAAAAGCTTAAAGCTGAGGGAGTAAATTCACCTGCGGATGTTATCATGACAGTGGACATTGGAAGATTGTCAGAAATTACAAATGCTGGTGTCACTCAGACACTCAACAACGATACAATCAACTCCAATATTCCACAGAGCTTTCGTGACCCTTCAGGTAACTGGTTTGGACTGACCATGCGTGGTCGCGTCGTCTACGCATCGAAAGACCGTGTTGAACAAGATGCAATTACGTATGAAGAACTATCAGATCCTAAGTGGAAGGGAAAAATCTGCACTCGGTCAGGACAGCATGCTTACAACATCGCATTAATAGCATCCATGATCGCCAACAAAGGTGAGGAATATACCGAAACCTGGCTAACAGGTGTTAAAAACAATCTAGCGCGCAAACCCAATGGCAATGACAGAGCCCAGGCGAAAGGAATTTTTTCTGGCGAATGTGATCTGGGGCTAGGCAACACATACTATGTTGGGCTTATGCAGAATAACGAAAAAGACCCTGGTCAAAAGGAATGGGCAAAATCCATGAAAGTCCTTTTCCCAAATACGTCTGATCGTGGCACGCACGTAAATCTGTCAGGGATGGCACTTGCAAAACACTCGCCCAATAAAGATGCCGCTGTTAAGCTAATGGAGTTTCTTTCAAGCGGAACAGCGCAAGAGCTTTATGCGGAAGTTGTTTATGAATACCCATTGAAAGAAGACGCACAAGCTTCTGATACAGTAAAAGGTTTCGGTGAAATCAAACCAGACAGCCTTTCACTTGAGGCAATTGCAAAACTTCGCAAACAGGCTTCCCAACTTGTAGATAAAGTTGGCTACGACGACGGCCCATCGAGTTAATGTAGCTTGCATATACGACAAGAAACACCATGAAACATATTAAACGCGCCGGGGCCTTGGTACCCGGCGCTTTACTTTTGGTATTACTACTATGTTTGCCAATAATTACGCTTTTAGTTCTTGCCTTCTCTGGTGATTTAGAAAGCTTTTATCATATCGGTACAAACGTTATGCCTACCGCTGGATATACGACTATCCTGGTCATGCTGGGCGTTGGAATTTTTACAGCGGTGGTCGGCACCAGTGCAGCCTGGCTAACCACCTTTTTCGAATTTCCCTTTAGACGAACATTGCAATGGGCTTTAATGTTGCCACTAGCTGTGCCAACCTACATTTCTGCTTATACATTTGTTGAATTCTTCTCTTTCACCGGACCAATACAAGAATCGATCCGCGCTTTAGGCGGCTATCAATCGATAACTGATTATTGGTCTCCAGAAATTCGATCGATCGGCGGTACAATTTTCGTTCTGGGAATTGTTTTATATCCGTATGTTTTTCTCTCAGTAAAAACACTATTATTGCTTCAAGGTTCCAACATTCATGACAGCGCAAGGAGTCTTGGCGCAGGCAAGATGCGTTTGCTCTTCAAAATAACCCTGCCGCTCGCAAGGCCGGCCATAGTGCTCGGTGTTACGCTCGCGCTTATGGAAACAATCAATGATATTGGTGCTGTCGAATATCTTGGCACGCGAACGCTAACGTTTTCGGTTTTTTCGGTCTGGCTTAATCAAAATGATCTGGCAGGTGCGTCTCAGCTAGCAGTCTTTCTTCTTCTCATCGTATTTACCTTGATCTTTATCGAAAAAAAGGCGCGTGGATCACGTCGTTATCATGACTTACGAACCAACTCTCGAAGTGGAATTGATCGCAAGCCGCTTTATGGGATACGCAAAATCTGCGCCCTCTTGTTGGGTACGTTACCCGTTACATTTGGGTTCGGCATTCCGGTAGTTGTGTTGGCAGAATTTGCGATCCAAGATCTAGATGAACTGTTTTCTCCAAACATTATCAACGCGATTACGAATACGCTCGTTTTGGGTGTCCTTGCCTCTGGAATAACTGTCGTCGGCGGCCTTGTTCTGAGTTATTATCTTAGAGTTAGTTCAAGCAAGCTGGCCGTTATTACGGTTCGTTTAGCAACCTTGGGATACGCAGTACCCGGAACCTTAATAGCAATTGGCGTTTTCATTCCATTTGCCTATTTTGACAACTCAATTGATGCATTTCTAAGGCATTACGTTGGCATTTCCAGCGGGCTGCTTTTGACGGGTTCAGGCACTGCCTTGATTTTTGCATATGTGGTTAGGTTTATGGCTATGTCTGAAGGAAATCTAGAAAATGGATTTTCAAAACTCTCACCAAACCTTGATGATACCGCCAGGACTATGGGCAGAAATCGGCAACGCATTCTAGTTGAAATTCTCCTGCCGCTTATGCGCCCAGCAATTATAGGCGCAGCTTTGCTAGTGTTTGTTGACGTAGTAAAGGAGCTATCCGCGACTATACTATTGCGTCCGTTTGGCATGAACACCCTTGCTACAAATGTGTATGATTTTGCTTCTCAAGGAAGAGTAGAAGACGGCGCTCTGGCATGTTTGCTGATCATAATAGTTGGTATTGTACCGGTTGTTATATTGAGCAAGAAAATTACTTAACCGCATTACCAGAAGAATCTGCCTGACGATGCGCTGTCATCGCCAGTCCCGTAATCGATGACCTATGATCGATTGAAGGTCGTTCCGCTATATCTCATGAAATGGATAGAGCCTTTTCCCAATCTATCCGGCGGCAACCTATATGTTTTATCGATTTTCGTTATTCATTCTCAGTTTTCAAAGCGGCCAATAGGCGGTTCTTCAGTATCAAATCTCGCAGTTCGGATTTAGATGTCTCAACAGACTTGTTGGACGTATCAATCACGTAATCTGCTTTCTGATATTGTGCCTCACGGCTCTGGAGAATTAGCCTTAACTGGACCATCGCCTGAGGATTGCCTTCCATCGGGCGCAGGTCTCCCTGTTCACGCACGCGTTGCATATGGTCTGACGGGTTTGCTTTTAACCAGATTGTATGAAAGCAGCTTAGTAGCATCTGAAATGCTTCTTCGTCGGCGACCACCCCACCTGCTGCCGCAAGAATTACGCGGGTCTTGCTGTTAACCACATCATTTAAAGCCGATGCTTCTAATTCACGGTAGCCCTCTTGGCCGTATAAAGCGATTATTTCTGCCGTGGGCATGCCTGCCCTTTTCTCGATCTGGGAAGTCAATTCAATAAAACTTGAACCGGTTTCAGCTGCCAATAAAGGCCCAAGGGTTGATTTACCTGCGCCTCTTAGACCAATCAGGCAGATACGTTCAGCTTTTGAATTGGCCGGGCGATCTGGATCAAGCAATTGCAGGACCTTGGCGCGGACGGAAGTGTCAGCCGAGCGAAACAACGAGGAAATGGTCGCAGTCTCAGTAGCGAGAATTTCATCGTCTGATAAGAAATATTCGATTGGCGTTCCAAGGGCGATAGCAATCCTCTTCAATAATCCAATAGAAATATTTCCATCGCCATTTTCAAGTTGCGCAAGATAACGGGGGGAAACTTCAGAAATTTCAGACAATACTCTGCGTGACATTTTTTTCTGCCGCCGAGAATCTTTCACGCGCGCACCAACGCAAGCCATCAGGTCGGACACGCCACGGGAAATATCGCCATGCCGGTTTTCATCAGATAGCTTAACCGCTTCGACTATGGTCATTTAACCTCCTAGAAAAGCAATCCAAATTACAGGCGCAGTCCCGGTCTTCGGTTGCCCTATGCCATATGAAGTTTTACATACTCAAAATCACCAGGTTTATTGTCGATGCCAACCTTTGGCGGGGCAATCCAACTGGCGTATTTTCCAGCCTCATAACAAGGCACCATCAATGATTGAATATAGGCTCCATCCTCTTTGGTCGGCAGCCAATTCTGGACATTTTTATCCCATGTTTCCTGGCTGATAATATTGCCTTTTGGATCGGCCTTGATGGCTGAAAATACCCCAATCTGACGATGGAATGCTTCATGCGGAAGCTCCAGTACAAAGTCGATGCCTGCCTTCTTGATGAGTTTGTTCCAGCGCGCAACACCCCCTGAAGCATCTCGGATATAATCATCACGCAAACGCATATTGATAGCAGTTAGCGCAGGAACCTCTTCTTCCACAATTTGTCCATCAACAATGTTACGGACGATATAGGTATCATTTTGAAGTCTGTGATCATCATCAATTCTACCTTCCATGAAACGGCCCTTGATGCCTGCGTTAAAAGCATTGGCAGCATTGGTTGAAACTTCCTGGCCGAAAAGATCCAATGATAGAGAATAATGCAGGTTCAACTTTTTCTGAATGGTTGGGAGATCAATCACGCCATAATCCCGGATGCGGTCTGAATCTGTAACATCTGTGATGCCAGCATTGTTCATCGCGTTACAGGTAGCTTGAACAACCCGGCTCACACCTGTTTCGCCCACAAACATATGATGCGCCTCTTCCGTCAACATAAAGCGGCAGGTACGCGACAGCGGATCGAACCCCGACTGCGCCAGCGATTCCAACTGCATTTTACCATCCCGGTCCGTGAAATAGGTGAACATAAAGAAAGACAGCCAGTCAGGTGTTTCCTCGTTAAATGCGCCGAGCATGCGCGGCGCATCCTCCGAACCCGAAGAACGGCGCAACAGGTCATCAGCCTCTTCCCGGCCGTCTTTACCGAAATACTTTTGCAGAAGATATACCATTGCCCAAAGGTGACGCCCCTCTTCCACGTTAACCTGAAAAAGGTTCCGCATGTCATAAAGCGACGGTGCGGTTAGTCCAAGGAAGCGCTGCTGTTCAACAGAACCCGGCTCCGTATCCCCCTGGATAACAATCAGCCTTTTAAGCATGTTGCGATATTCGCCCGGAACTTCCTGCCAGGCTAGTTGACCAGCATGTTCACCACACGGAATAATCCGGTCTTCTACCTGAGGTGCAAGCAGGATACCCCAGCGGTATTCCGGCATTTTCACGTAGTCGAATTTTGCCCAACCTTTAGGGTCAACAGATACTGCAGTGCGAAGGTAAACCATCGACTCCTGAAAGTTTTGAGGAATGAGTTTATTCCACCAGTCGAGGTATCCAGGGTGCCACTTTTCGAGCGCCTTAAGAACTTTACGGTCACTGGAAAGACCTACATTGTTTGGAATTCTGGTATCGTAACTGATGTTCATTGCTTCTTGCATAATTTCATCCTCAAAGTTGTGACGAACCGAACGGTTCGATTTGCGTTATTAAACGCGTTCCATATTGTAATCCCCACGGACACCCGTGCCGTAACGCTGCAAGGCCCCGTTTTCTCCCACGGCATTTGGACGATTGAAAATCCAGTTCTGCCAGGCCGTCAAACGACCGAAAATTCGTGTTTCCATTGTTTCTGGACCAGCAAAACGAAGGTTTGCCTCCATTCCGGTCATCGCATCAGGTGAGAAACTTGCTCGCTCCTCTTGGAAAATCCGAACTTCGTCTTCCCAATCGATATCGTCAAGGATCATGGTAACAAGACCAAGATCATCCGCCGCCTCAGCTTCCAGCATTTCACCGACGCGCTCTTTTGCTTCGCCCACTTTTTCAGGTTCACCGAGAAATCGGGTTTCCAGGCGGGTCAAACCATTGCCCATCGGATGGGGGCCAAAGTTTGCGTCAGTAAGCCAGATTGTTGCCTCCGGGCGATTATCGCCTTCGAATTCGTCTTCCATCATGTAAGTCCGATCAACCGAAAACAGGATTTCGGCAATAACACCTGCAAAACACGAACCGTGCTCGACAAAAGCTGCCAGGGAACGGGAAGTCACATCAATCCGTTTGAGCGTTCGTTTCCAATATTCCTGAACTTCATTGGCAAGCCAATTCTCTGAATTGTCGGCCAATAATTTTTCATGCGAAACTAATTTTGCTGCATCGCCCTGGGTTCGGAAAATCCACAAGCCCACTTCCATTTCGTTTAAGCGAAGATGTAAAATCGTGTCTTCCAGCTCACGACAGAGTTTAAGAAGATAAGCCTGATCTCCCTGCGCTTTGAATGCTGCAATATCTGCCGGAGCATTTTCATCGGGGCCCTTCAACGTAATGGTTGCTTTTCGGACTTTGCGATCGACATCTACCTCGATCAAATCATACGTCACTGAACCGTTCTCACTGATGGTGCGGTTGAGTGGGCCGAGTCTGATACCGTCTTGCGCTTCTGACTTCGTCGACGCGTCAACAAATTCCTCTGCGCGTTTCGCAACCGTCTCGTCAAAGCTGGAGTTTGGAACAACTTCATCGACAAGCCGCCACTTAGCCGCCCGCTTGCCTTTAACCCCCTCTTCAATTGAACAGAATACATCTGCCAGGTCACGGCGGACTTTGCGCTTGTCGGTTACCCTGGTTAACCCACCCGTTCCGGGCAGAACTGCCAGTAAAGGCACCTCTGGCAGACCAACAGCTGACGTGCTGTCATCTGTCAGCATGATATGATTGCAAGCAAGCGCCAACTCATATCCACCACCGGCACAAGCACCTTTAATTGCAGCGATGTATTTTTGTCCTGAATCTATCTCTGCGGCTTCGAACGTATTGCGCGTCTCATTGGTAAACTTACAGAAATTCACTTTGTGACTGTGCGCTGCTCCGCCTAACATTCTAATGTTGGCACCAGCACAAAATACACCTTGTTTGCCAGATTGTAATACTACAACTTTGACTTCAGGGTGCTCAAAACGCATTCGCTGCACAATGTCGTTCAGCTCGATATCAACCCCCAGATCATAGGAATTGAGTTTCAATTGATATCCGTCGAACAGACCACCATTTTCATCGACATCCATAATAAGCCGAGCAACAGGTCCATCGTACGCCAGTTTCCAGTGTCGATATTTGGATGGATCAGTTTGAAAATCTATTGGCTTTGTCATTGCGAACTCCAGCGTCACACTCACGCCCAAACGATAACGCTACAAAAATGGTAGGTAAACAACTTAATGCATAATATTACATATTATGTCTGTATTATTGTTATCTCACCTGGTTATTTACAATTTTTATGCATTATAATGCATAATTTTGTTTGGTTGGCAAAATTTGCCAGGCTGACGCTTTAGCAGATTTCAGCTTCAAACTTACTTTGGCAACACAGGATGCAAATCCAACCAGATAACATATTGCACGCCTATTTGGGTGGAAGACGAACAGCCCCGTCCAACCGCAAAATGGTGCCATTCAGATATGAATTTTCTATGATATGGCCAACGAGGTTTGCAAATTCTTCGGGCATTCCCAACCGTTTTGGGAACGGTATATTTTGTGAGATTGTATCAACAATCTCCTCCGGCAGTGACGCCATCAACGGCGTATGAAAAGGCCCTGGCGCAATCGTCATGACACGCACTCCTAATTGCGACAATTCCCGAGCTGCAGGTAAACACATTGAAGCTATTGCTCCCTTGGAAGCTGCATATGCGGACTGGCCGATTTGACCATCCTCATACGCCACAGAAGATGTGTTGATTATTATGCCGCGTTCTCCGGTATCAAGCGGTTGTGCATCCATCAAAGCCTGTGCTGCATAAGACATTACGTTGTAGGTTCCAAAGAGGTTAACTTCGACTATCTTACGAAAAAGCGGAATCGAGACTTTTCCCTCTTTGCCGACGATCCTTGCGGCCATGCCTATCCCAGCGCAATTGACAATAATTCGAGGCCTTTGATCATAACGTGCCATAGCTGTTGTAATACCAGCGGCAACAGCTTCTGCCTCACATACATCACATTGCTGGGAGTAACCTGAAATTTCTGCAGCGACTTGAGCCGCTCGTTCTCCATCGCGGTCCAGTATTACAACATCTGCACCTTTGTTCGCGAGAAAACGAGCCGTTGCTTCTCCCAACCCGCTCGCACCACCGGTGACGATTGCTGTGTGCCCATCTATATGCATCTTTCACTCTTCCTGTTCAGGATGATCTTGAGAAGCTAAAGTCTGTACTTATATTTTCGCAGATTCAAAATGCAAAGACCGGGCAAACCAGAACTTTTTTGAATCGTATTGAAATTGAGCCTCTGTAATTGTCCAGGTTTTGGACAGTTAGATAGACCTTGAAATATAAACTCGCTTGGATCCTAAGGGGACGGATGAGGTAAATTTAGCGGGCGATCTTCAAAGCATGGAATAAAGAATTTTGCCAGGGCATCACGTGCGCGTAATATTCAGTCTATCCTTTCTTACCAACAATAAAGAAATTTAGCAGGCAACGCTCACAGGTTTAGCCAATCTAATTAACGCAGCAAGTGCGTGGACCAAGCAACTTTCGCTCAGCTCGACAATTGGATAAGAATTATAGGTGGAATGGATTCTCGGGAGTAGGAAAGTAATGGACGCATTTATTTGTGACGGCATCAGAACACCAATTGGCCGCTATGCAGGTTCGTTATCTTCAATCCGCACGGATGACCTTGCTGCACTGCCCATTGCAGAACTCATGAAACGCAACCCGGCTGTCGGTTGGTCAAGCCTGGACGATGTTGTGTTTGGTTGCGCAAATCAGGCAGGTGAAGATAACAGAAATGTCGCAAGGATGGCGGCCCTGCTTGCGGGACTTCCAGAAACAGTTCCGGGCATGACAGTCAACCGTCTATGCGCAAGCGGTTTGGATGCAGTCGGACTTGCGGCACGTGCGATACGCGCAGGCGACCAGGACATGGTTATCGCTGGAGGTGTTGAAAGCATGAGCCGCGCACCTTTCGTTATGCCTAAAGCAGAAACCGCTTTCTCGCGTTCTAATTCAGTCTTTGACACAACGATTGGCTGGCGTTTTGTTAACCCAAAAATGAAACAGCTTTATGGCACCGATTCAATGCCTGAAACCGCGGATAATGTGGCCGAGGACTACAAAGTCAGCCGTGAAGATCAGGATGCGTTTGCGGCACGCTCTCAAGACCGGTGGCAAACTGCTAATGAAAAAGGCTTTTTCAACGATGAGATAATGCACGTCACAATCCCTCAACGAAAGGGTGATCCAGTTGTTTTCGAAGCAGATGAACACCCACGACCTGTAACAGATGTAGGGAAGATTGCTGCGCTGAAGGGAATCAATGGCCCTGATAAAACTGTTACAGCGGCCAATGCTTCTGGCGTAAATGATGGCTCGGCTGCGCTGCTGATTGCAAGTGAAGCAAAATCAAAGGCGGAAGGCCTTTCCCCCGTTGCACGCATTGTTGGAATAGTCTCTGCTGGCGTCCAACCGCGTGTAATGGGAATCGGTCCGGTTCCGGCCACAAAAAAGGTGCTTGAGCGAACCGGCTTATCAATTGACCAGATGGATCTGATTGAGTTGAACGAGGCGTTTGCAGCTCAAGCATTAGCTACATTGCGCGCCCTTGGCATTGCGGATGATGCAGCGCACGTAAATCCAAATGGGGGAGCAATTGCGCTCGGTCATCCACTTGGAATGTCGGGTACCAGATTGGTACTCACAGCCACGCGGCAACTTCAAAGAACCGGTGGACGATATGCGCTTTGCACAATGTGCATTGGTGTTGGCCAAGGAACTGCTATGATCATAGAAAGAGTGTCCTGAACCGCAATCCTCTGGATATAAAAATCAGCCGGGACATGTGTGGCCTGAACGCAAATGTCCACCAAAGCAATTACCGTGAATTCAGTATTCTGTCTGTGGTCGTAATCCGAAGAATTTATCCAATGACAGTAGCCATCGCCATCGTGTTGGGCTTAAGGTCTACGCCTTGCTTTCATCTCTTATCGAAATGAGTACCGCTATCAATATGATTGCGCCGCCCCAGAAAGTTGCAGTGCTTGGGACTTCCGTAAAAACGAAGAAAGCAAGCAATGGTGCCAAGGGCGTTTCCAGTGCACTTAAAAGTGCAGTCTGTCCAGAGGGAACACGTTTGGACCCTTCTGCCAATGTTACAGATGCTATAGCGAACAGCAGGCCAAAAGCTGCTAAGACTACGATCTCAGAAAAAGCGGTATCCAGCGGTGCACCGAAGATAAAAGATATTGGCAGCAAGAACAGAGATTGTAGCACCGAGGGACCGGCACCAGGGGTTTCTGGGTACTTGCGATAGATTACCATTATTGTGGCCATGACAATTGTCATTACCAGCGCAAGTACATCGCCTATAAAGTTTACCTCGCCGATAGAACCTGAAACGATAATTCCCACGCCAACAATGGCACAAAGCGAACCTATCAACGTACGTCTGGTTATCCGCTCACCAATCGACAGCCATGCCAACAACGCCGCAATCAGCGGCGCAACTGCATAAATCAAGGCGACATTTGCTATCGAAGTCAGCTTGAACGCTGGAATGAATGCAGCCGTTCCAATCGCACCAATTATACCAACTGCCCAACCACTTTTTCCCATATTGAAAAAGTTATGTCGAAACGTACCCTTGCCTGCAGTCCAAGCTATTGTGAAGCCTGCAGCGAAAACGCCGCGCCAAAATATTACTGACCATGCTCCAGCTACAACAGCTTTGGTGAATATACCGGCCGTGCTGAAGGTAACGGCCGAGACAATCAACAGCATCACACCGATAGAATATTCGCTTCTTTTCGCTGACATTTAATTCTGCCTTAAAACTTGCACTTGAAATTTCCCTTGCATCGCGAAAGGCATTCCATTTTTCAAAGTAAGTAATTATCTATTCGTTTCGAGGAATACGATTTGATCTGAAAAGTAGCAAACGATAAGAAGTAAGTTGATGCATTAGAAAATCTAAGGCGTATTGAGGCATGGCAACACTTCCACCATTAAACGCATTGCGCGCCTTTGAAGCTGCTGCACGCCACCTCAGTTTCAAGATGGCCGCCTGTGAACTCAACGTTACACCCGCAGCGATCAGTCATCAGGTTAAAGGACTTGAAGAGTGGCTTGGCACGCCTTTGTTTTATCGTCTAACGCGCGAATTACGTTTGACGGAAGCTGGACTTGCTGCGTTGCCGGTACTTGCGGGCGGATTTAGGAAACTGACCGAGGCAGTAGAACGGATGCAGGAGCACAGTGAAACCGGCTTGCTTACAATAAGTGTTAGCCCCTCGTTCGGTTCGATGTGGTTAGTCCCAAGACTGGATCGGTTTCATGGGTTACATCCAGAAATCGAAATCAGAATTGACGGTACTGATCGATTGGTTGATATGAGACATGGAGATGCGGATGTCGCTGTTAGATATGGTCCGGGTGGGTATGCCGGAGTACAGGCCGATTTCCTCTTTAGCCAACGCAATACACCAGTGTGTAGCCCGGCCTTATTGCAGGGAGAGAATGCTCTGTGCACGCCTCAAGACTTGCGGCATCATACGTTGTTGCATGTTGACTGGAAGGGTGATGAGGCTAGCTGGCGAATGTGGCTACACGCAGCCGGATTAACTGACATAAATCCGTTGAAAGGGCCGCATTTCACTCAGGAAGAAATGGTCGTGCAGGCCGCCTTGGAGGGACAGGGAGTGGCTTTGATCGGAGACAAACTGGTTGCCGACCAGCTGCGTTCGGGACGCTTGGTATGCCCGTTTAGCCCAGACATGAGCACACATCTTTCTTTTTCTCATTACATGCTTACCTCCGAACGTGGAGCCTCTCAATCAAAAGTCGTGGCATTCCGTGAGTGGTTGATCAAAGAGGCTCGTGCGATCGATTGATCAACCAGAGCAAGCACGCCGCGAATAAAGGTAGGGGAGAGATAAAACGCTTAATCTTAACCCCATCCAGCATGGGCGACATGTTTAAGCGACCCGTTTATGGCAGTTGGTTTTGAACGCTGCGCGAGCATCAGGTTTGCAGAGGCAGGAGACCAAGGTTTGCCGAATATCGGGTAGCCAGAATGAAAGACGTCATTTTTGCCTTGTTATAAACGCAATTCAACTGTATTGACCTTTTTATCGATATTTGCCGGACTACTTGGCTTCTCCGCCCCATCAATGATGGCTGCGCACAACTCAGGCTCTTCCATAATAATCGACTATAGCAAGACGCACTAAATTTTTGTGTCTGTGTATGTGCAATCTATTGGTGAAAGGAATTACAATGACCAACGGCACCGTAAAATTTTATAACAGCCAAAAAGGCTTCGGCTTTATTCAACCTGAAGGCGGCAGCAACGATGTTTTTGTTCATGCTACTGCTCTTGAGAGAGCTGGAATCAGCGGATTGAATGAAGGCCAGAAGGTCTCTTTCGACACTGAAGTCGATAGCCGCTCAGGTAAAACAGCAGTCAGCAAAATTGAACTGATTTAGTAGCTGTATACCTTAAAGCTGACCACGGATGTACTGGCAGCTTTTGCCGGAAACATGATTTCCGGGATGAAAGGCGGGGTAGCTCCCCGCTTTTTTGCTTTTTGGAATTGATATCGCCAATTACCAAGATACACTTGCTATGATTTTGAGAATTCTAAAGCCGGTGATAACAATTTCTATAGGGGCGCTTACACTATAAGTTACGGGCTTTGAAATAACCTGTTACCCAAGGACCCGCTGGGAAATTTCTGCCAGGAGTTGATCTTCTGGGAATTCGATACCCTGTTTTCGCGCTTTCCCGTCAATGGTTAGCCATGAATGACCATGAACCATTGTCCAAAGCAGGTAGGCTCGTTTTTTTGCCTCAGGGGAATCGGTGCTTATACCCAGAGTTTTTGCTACGGCTTCCACAACAATCCCAAAAACCTGCTCACCCTTTTTGCTTAGAATTTCATCATCCTCATGGCTTTCAGTTATACCAAATATCAGCCGAAACATGCCTGGATGTTGGCGCGCAAAATCAATGTAGCATTTACCAAGGGCATTGATTCTTTCGATTGACCCTTCGGGATATGGCTCCATAACACGGCGCATCTCAACCGCCTTTGCTTCCATCGCCTGTGTCACTACTGCTTTGAGAATTTCAGGCTTGCCGTTGAAATGGCGGTAAGGTGCCGCGCTGCTGACCCCGGCTTTACGCGCCGCTTCCGCGATCGAGAAGTTTTCTGAGCCCTTTTCTTCAATCAATTGCCTTACGGCAGCAAGCAATTGCGAACGCAAGTCACCATGATGATACCCGGCCTTAGCTGCAATCTCCACACTCGCCCTCTCCTCATTCATGCGTATGAATCCTCAAAAATTATGTTAACGTCTCTTACATCTATTGACAATGTTACAAACGCTCACATATGTTAATGACACTTACATAAACGTTTCGAAACCAGTTTGCAACAAGGCCAGAATCATGACTACCCAAAAAACCAAGCCTTCCCGCTTTAAACATTTTACAGCGAAAGTGGGAGCAATACTTGTAACTTCATTGTTTTTTGTGATTGCCGGGAGTGCAGTTTGGCAAGGCAGCAACCTAATTGCTGACAGAGCGAATGCAGTGGCACCGCCACAGGCAACCGATCCTGTTCTGGTCCGTGCCGGACAGATAACATTGTTGGACCATTATACTGTTTCCCGCGCTTTTACCGGCCAGATTGAAGCGCCCCGGAGCGTCAATATAGGGTTTGAAACAGCAGGCATAATCAACCGGATATTTTTTGATGAAGGAGACAAGGTTGAAAACGGGGAGATTCTGGCAATCCTTGACGATCGTCTTTTGAAGGCTGAAATCAAACGTCTTACCGCTTCAAAGGCTGCGCTGGAGGCACAGCGGGAACTTGCAATACTGACCAATGAACGCCAGTCAAAATTGCGCAAGAAAGGCTTTGCGACCGGGCAAATTGCCGATCAGAGCCGCTTAAACGTTGTGGAAATCGACGCGCTGCTTGCTGAAGTTGACGCGACCATCCTTGCGGCAGAGATCCGTTTGGAAAAGGCAACCGTTCGCGCTCCTTTCGCCGGCAACGTGGATCAACGCCTGGTTGATCCAGGCACTACAATCCGCAATGGCGAGGCTATTCTGGCTCTGGTTGAAGACGATGCCCCAGTATTCAGGGTTGGGATCGACCCCGACCTCGCAAGCAGATTGGCGGTCGGTGACAAGATCAATGTTGAACTAAACACCAACAGTTTTGAAGCAGCAATTATCGCAATCTTACCAAAAATAGATCCGGTTACGAGAACTCGGATCGTACGTGCTGTTTTGCGCTCACCCGTTGATCTTGCATTTGGACTAACCGGCAGAATAACGATCGATGAACGCGTTCCACAATCAGGCGCTTGGCTTCCGCTTGAAGCAATTGAGGACGGTGTCCGGGGGTTATGGACCATAAAAACCCTTAGTGATGATGAAATAGCTAAGGTTGGTGTAGAAGCGGTTGAAATCCTCCATGCTGATGAAGATAAGGCATTTGTTCAGGGTACTTTCGAACCCGGCTCAAGGTTTATCCTAAGCGGTTTGCATCGTGTGGCTCCGGGACAACATGTCCGTGTGATTGATTGAAGAGCACAAACATGGAAACGCTAACCTTTCGACAACCTCGCCTGGTATTCTTAATCCTGATGGTGCTAATTGCCACTGGGCTTTCATCCCTACTTGCAATTGGACGCCAGGAAGACCCAACAATAACCAATCTCTTTGCAACGGTAACAACTCCATTCCCCGGCGCTGAGCCAGGGCGGGTTGAAACCCTTGTTACGGCTGAAATTGAAGATGAACTAAAACAAATTCCGGAAATTGATACGATCGAATCCGTTTCATCAACGGGGGTTTCTATCGTTCAGATCGAACTTCTTGAGACGCTTGGTGATGAAAGGATTGAACAGGTTTGGTCAGAAGTTCGCGATGCCCTTGAAGATGCACGCGCGAATTTTCCAAGCAACGCCCTTGCGCCGGAATTTGACGGTGATGGCGTAGCTGCGTATGCGGCAATCGTGGCGATTACTGCTCAAAGGGCAGGCATATCGCCCTCAATTTTAACGCGCTATGCTGATGACCTTGCAGACCAACTGCGCAATATACCGGGCACGAAGGCCGCTGATACCTTTGGCGTTCAGAAAGAAGAAATTTTAGTAAGGCTCGATTCAGAACGGACGACTGCGCTTGGCCTGACCGCTGACATGATATCGACATCAATTCGGGCAGCGGATGCAAAAGTACAAGCAGGCCGGTTGCGGGATGAAAAAAATGACCTGATTCTGGAAGTAACGGGTGAAATACTGGCAATCGATCGGCTGCGTAATATTATCGTGCGCGGTGGATCAAATGATACCGTCACTCGCCTTTCTGATATCGCCATTATTGAGAGAAGCACAAAGCAACCCTATGAAGAGTTGTCGATATACAACGGTCTTCCGGCAGTCCTTGTTTCAGCAACACTCGAGGATGGCTTGCAAATTGATGTATGGGCCGAAGATATTCGCGAAACCCTCAATAAATACCGCCAAAACAGTCCTGGAGGCCTTGGGCTGAACCTGGTGTTTGACCAATCAGAATATACCGCCGCGCGCCTTACAGAAGTCGGTAAGAATATGGCAATTGGTATAGGTCTGGTGGTTGGCGTCCTATTGCTAACCCTGGGTTTTCGTGCTGCATTGATTGTTGCTCTGATTTTACCCATCGTAAGCTTGGCAACCCTTGGGACCATGAACTTCATGGGACTGGCTATACACCAGATGTCAGTCACCGGTCTGATTGTTGCTTTGGGTTTGTTGGTGGATGCCGGAATTGTTATGACTGATGAAGTGGGTCAGCGTATTCGCGCGGGGCTTATGCGGCAGGAGGCCGTCCGCGATTCAGTACGTCGCCTATGGGGACCGCTTTTTGCATCAACCGTAACCACCGCCCTCTCCTTTACACCGATGATATTGCTTCCTGGACCTGCAGGCGACTTTGTCGGTTCTATCGCAATTGCAGTGGTTACGATGTTATTCTGGTCGTTCGTGATTGCGGTTACCGTGACGCCTGCGATTGCCGGCTGGTTGATGCCGGATCGGCACTCTTCCAGTATCCTGAATTCTGGCATTCCCGGCGGTCCTCTGGCAAAGGTTTTTGAAGGTTCTCTGCGGCTTGCCATTCGCAATCCGCTAAGGGCAGTTGCCCTGTCGCTCGTATTGCCGCTGATCGGGTTTGCCTCGATGCCAACGCTTACCGCACAGTTTTTCCCAGGCGTAGACCGAAACCAATTTTATATTGAACTTGAAATGGCCCCCGGAACCGCGATTAGCGAAACCAAAAAGATCGTTGATCTTGTTGATCGCGAACTGCGAAGTGAAGAGGGCATTGAACAGGTTTTCTGGACGCTTGGGAAATCCGGACCAGGTTTTTATTATAATATTACCGGCGGCAGGGATAATGCACCTGGTTATGCACAGGCACTAATTTCAACCTCCTCGGCAGAAGTAACAGAAGCTTTGTTGCTTCGCCTTGAACGGACCTTGCCTGATTTAGCGCCCGAAGCGCAGGTTCTGGTTCGCGGCCTGGTGCAAGGCCCCCCCGTTGCAGCACCAGTAGAACTGCGGGTTGTAGGTGCTGATCTGGATACGTTGCGCGACATCGGCAATCAGCTCATGGCAACGCTTTCTGAAGTGGATTCGATAACCCTTGCGCGGACTACCTCATCAACAGGTGCTGCAAAAGTAGTCGTGGATGTGGATGAAACCAAAGCAAGAAATCTTGGCCTAGACCTGGCAGGCGTTGCTCGCCAATTGCAGGCTGGACTTGAAGGTGTTACCGGTGGATCCCTTCTTGAAGGACCTGAACAACTGGATGTCCGGGTAAGATTTTCCGATCATCTACGAGGCAACCTAAATGCTATTAGGGATTTGCCTATTGTTTCTCCTGAAACAACCGCAAATGCACAAACCGGCAGATATGCTGCAATACCCCTTTCAGCGATTGCTGATATTCGGTTATTGCCTGGCGAAACGGCAATCTCCCGTCGCAATGGCGAACGTACGAACACTATTCAGGGATTTACGCTCAGAGAGGTCCTACCCGAAGAAGCGCTAGCAGCTGTAACTGCCAAACTGGAAGAAAGCGGGTTTTCGTTACCGGCTGGATACCGACTGGAACTTGGCGGCGATAGTGATGCGCGTTCCAATACACTCGGCAATCTTTTGGCGTCAGTTGGCATGATTGTAACGCTTACAATTGCAACCATTGTGATGACCTTTAATTCTTTCCGGCTTACCCTTGTAGCATTGGTAGTTTGTGTACTTTCCGCAGGACTTTCAATCCTGGCACTTGCTGTGTTCCAATATCCGTTCGGAATTAATGCGATCATTGGAGTGATCGGATCGATCGGTGTGTCCATTAATGCGGCCATTATTATCATGACAGGACTCAAACAGGATGAAGACGCGGCCGCTGGAAACACCGAACCGATGGTGGATGTCGTAATGCGTTCGAGTAGACATATCTTTTCTACAACGATCACAACGTTTGGAGGGTTTTTGCCACTGATCCTTGGTGGTGGCGGCTTTTGGCCACCCTTTGCCATGTCTGTTGCAGGCGGTGTTCTACTTTCTACTGTTGTTTCATTTTACTTTACACCGCCAATGTTCGCGCTGCTTTATCGAAAGAAAAAGCAAGCTTTAGAAAGCGCGGAGAAGCCGGATCAGAAAGAAGAGCCTGAACCGGTTCAACACCTTATGGCTGCGCAATAAGAAAAATGACCCCAATGAACCTTGCCAAACACAAGGCGATATCATCGTTTCAATCATACTTGTCTGGTGCAAGTGTCAGGAAATAGTCAAGGATAGAACAAGGCATTCGATTGGTGGTTTTCGCACGTGCGCTCAGCTAAAGTTAGGATAGGTTTGCCCCAGCAAAAATAACCAGCAAACCAATAGCAATGGCAGCAAGACGATAAAGTGTTTTGCTGTAACCAATAAGTCCATAGGACACTAGAGCAAGGCCTAACCCGGTTTTAAGCGTTGCCAAGAGAGCCATTGCCGGTATGCTCGACAGGGCAATGATTGCCGGATTTGCAACCATCGCCAGTGGGATAATGTAAAGTCCTACACCTAACGCCATTGCAGTCAATGCAACCTTCAACCAGTTTTCACCAATCATACCTGCTGCAATAAATACAGCGCCGCAGACCGGCGGCGTAATCGTCGACAAAAGCGCGACCAGAAAACAAACAAATGGGCCTGTAAGGGTTCAAGCCCAAGTTGAATAAGAGCGGGGCCGGCGACAGAAACACAAATCACATATGCAGCGGTTGTCGGCACTTCCATGCCCAGGATAAGACAGGCAAGCGCCGTTAACATTAAGGATGGCCACAGTAACCCGCCAGAACCAGAAAGGATCAGTGAGGTAATTTTAACTCCCAATCCAGTAATTGATAAAACACCAATTATGATCGAGGCACAAATAATGATTGAGGCAATTACTGAAACCTGACGCGCGGCATTTAAAAACGCACTTTCAAGACGCAACAGTATCAGCTGCTTGTCGAACGTGCCTTTTGCATTGAAAAACAACATTACAAAACCCGCCAGGATGGCAAGGCAGGCTGAATATTGCGGTGTGTACCCGACAAAAAACATGCCAAACAGCAGTACCAGAAAAGGAACCATAAAGAATGCGGACGTGATCAATACGCTTTGAAGTTTGGGCCGGTCTTCTTCGGCAATTCCAGCGAGATCATAATGCCGGGCATATGCGTTTATGCCGATCCAAACGGCAAAGAAATAAAGCAGGGCAGGCAAAAATGCAGCGGCCATGATTTGGGTATAGGGAACGCGCGTAAGTTCAACCATCACAAACGCCCCGGCCCCCATCAATGGCGGCATAATTTGACCGCCTGAAGAGGCAACCGCTTCAACAGCGGCAGCCAGTTTTTTTGGATATCCAAGTTTTGTCATAGCTGGCAAGGTAATGGCGCCCGTTGAGGCAACATTTGCAGACGCCGAACCAGAAATAGAACCAAACAGAGCTGAAGATATTACAGACACTTTAGCTGCACCGCCTTTAAGACGGCCGGCGGCGGCTGCTGCTAAGTTCATGAAGCCTTGTCCCGCTTCACCTGCATTTAAGACAGCACCGAATATCACAAAGATTGCAACGACATTTACCGATACGCCAGTCAGGCTGCCCCAAATACCGCCTTCTGCAATTGTTAGTGTACCCAGAAAGCTAGGCAAGGGTGTTCCTGAATGACCAAACTCACCAGGAATATGCTGACCGAGCAGTCCGTAACCAAGTGCAATCGCAGCAACTATTGGCAATGGCCAACCGATGGCCCGGCGCGCTGCCTCTAGAACAATCAGCAGTAGGGCGACGGCGATAGTGGTTTGAAAATTTCCCTGCAGAAACCCATACTGGTCAGAAAGTAATTCCTGATTTAACGCAATCCAAAGACACCCAGCTATTCCAATTATACCCAGTATTAAACCGCTTGCCCGCTTAAAAAAACCACCTTCGGCAAAGATGAATATCCAAGGTAATGCGAATGCAAGATGTACCGGACGGCTGATCAGATTGGGAACCAATCCCGAGAAAATCAAACCGATGTGAAACGTAACCATTGCAATCGCCAGGCAAAGCATAGTTATCCGCCAAACAGGCGTTTTTGCGGTGTTGCCAAGAATCATGTGAAATTTTCTTACAGTAGATGACCCGGCAAAACCGATCGCTGCCGGATCATAAAAGGTAAACCGATTACTGCTGGGCTTCGGTCAATTCAAATCCAGCTTCCTTGTAATATCGGATCGCACCAGGGTGAATTTTACCGGTGATGTTGGCTAATAACCCGGTATCAACACCATTCCACCAAGGCGCTCCCTTACCCATTTCGCTCTTTTGCTCCCAAAAGGTTTTGGTAAGTGCATAGGCTGCGTCTTCACTCATTGCAGATGTTGTGAACGCTGCAACGGGCAGAGATGTGGTTGTTATATCTGCTGCCTGCCCATTATATGTTCCCGCAGGAATGACAAGTTTGGCGCGTTTTGATGTCTTTATCTGTTCATCGTTTAAAGAAATGACATTTACACCGGTTGAGGCTGCAGCCTCAATCACGTTAGGAGCGGGCCAAGAACCGGCAGTAACAAAGCCGTCAATTTGCCCGTTTTTCAAAGCTGGAACTGCATTTGAAAGTTCCACTTCAGCAAGTGCTACCTTGCCTTCGAGGCCAAATAATTTGAGATATTTTTCGCCTTCACGCGCGCCAAAGGAGCCTTTACCCAACAAGATTGTCTTACCCTCCATACCAGCAAAGTCTTTGACACCGCTTGCTTGCGACATCACAAAATGCATGGTCAGGGACGGAATTGGGAAGAGTGCGCGGATCTCATCAAACTTTGGATCACCCTTGCCCTCAAACATGGCTTTACCACCCTGAGCGAGCCGAACTAGGACAGGTGGCGTGGTAAAAACATAATCGCCGCCTCGCGCTTTTGATTCTAGCACGTTTTGTACGGATCCTTGGCTCTCCTCGACCGTTACAATTATTTCTCCATCACTGCCGGATTTCATCGCCTCGGAAATCTGAACGCCCATCTGGTAATAGGACGACGTTGACTTAGCAGATTTGTAAGTGATGCGGGTTTCGGCCTGAGCGAATGTTGCTGTTGCAGCAAGGGTTAAACCAAGTCCGATAGATACCAGAAGTTTTTTCATGCTTTCCTCCAAATGAACTGGAGCAAATCTATTATGGGAGTTAAGCTGAGGCAATGCGTTTATTGTAAAATAAAAATAGTTTAGCCCGCTATATCCAAGGCAGTGGTTTCATTCGAAAACCCGAACAAAAAGAAACGCTGATAACCACGAAAAGTGCAGACCTTGCTCTGCACTATTACACCTGGAACAACCAAGTGATGCAAAAAATGCAACACCTGCGCTAAAAATTAACAGCAGACAGCATCATCGCCATCTGATTTTTTCTTTCCACCTTGGGGGAAAATTCCTGCGCACGTCTCAGGATTAAAAAAAGGCGATAGTTTTCGTCGATAAACAGTATTAAGGGAAAAGGGCAAAAAATATGCTTAAAAAACTTGCACTTGCGGCTTCAATTACTATAGCTACGCCAATCGCAGCGCTCGCTGAAGAAATAAAAGTGGGTATTCTACATTCTCTATCCGGCACGATGGCGATCTCC
>JBCCBE010000058.1:0-20642 GCA_039814425.1 Pseudomonadota bacterium | reverse complement strand
TGGGAAACACTGAGGGACAACAATATTACGATCCCCTATCCGCAGCGTGAAGTTCGTATACTTAATGATGATAAGCCACCAAAAATGTCCGTAAAGCGTACCGGTTGAGCGTTTTTTGTTAAGAACCGCTCTGAACGGTTTTTTATTGATCCGAACCTTCTATTCAGCCCGTTGAAACGAAAAAAGCTCCATTGGTTCCAGCACACCATTAAGCTTGTGTTCCCCGACCGACTTCCACTTTGAAGGATCTAATTCTGCAAACGTTGAATTTGCCAATACGTTCTGTTGCAGGAGCTTTGTCATACTTTCAATCCGCGCGACTTCATTGACAGTTGGGCCAATTACCGAAAATGTCAGACGCGAGGGAATTCCAATATTGCCAAACATCACTTCGCCAATATTGAGGCCGATACCGAATTTGTACCGCTCATCCCCATTTCGTTCTCGTTCACTGTTTGCTTCATCTGAAATCTGCAAAGCTTCGACCAGCGCAGCATTTGCGGCGCATGCAGCGCTTCGTAATTCGTCGTCACCTTCAAATGGAAATATGGCTAGGACCGCATCACCTATGAAATCCAGTATCTCCCCTCCGTTTTTTACAACCGGCTCGGCGGTTGCCATGAAAAATGAATTGAGAAGATCAAAATAGCGGGTTGCTTCCATAGTGTCTGCAAGACCAGTCGAGTTTCGTAGATCAGAGTACCACACGACAGCCTTGGTCTTTGCTCCGTCTCCTCGCCTGATCTGACCGTTTAAAACATTGGTACCGGCATGTTTACCAAGATAGGTCATGGCAATATTGGACGATACTCGTGATTGAATGACTGTTTTACACGCCACTGAAAACCGTCTTTGAATTCTTTGTAATGCGGCCAGGTCGTCGTCTGAAAATCCTTCCGGCTTGTCGGTTGCCCAGGTGACCATAACGCCCCGGTCCTTTTGCTCACCCTCTCTCAACCGGAAAGAGATCCCTTCAAGATTGGTTGCCAGCACAACAAAGTCGGTAAACCCCTGCTCTGCCAATTGCTCCGTCAAAGGGAAATCCAGCATTTCGTTATCACCGGTCAATCGTCTGCGGACAATTTCAAGCCGGTTTTCCAAAATATACTTCAGCGGGCTATTGCTCCAGGCATCAGAAGCTTGATCCTGGTGCTCAAATTGCTCGAGGGTCGCAGGATGCCCACGATCCCAAATAACGGTTTCTGCCTGAAACAACGGATGCAATGTGGACCAGATCAAACGACCACGCTTTACCGGGATGCCGATACCTGAAATTTTCCGACACAATGTGTCAAACAGCTCACAAACGTCGTTTTGACCAAGAGCGCGATCGATCAACCATTCGGTAATTGGAGCAATTAAGGCAGAGTGAGACATAGAATTTAACCTAGTTAATGTTCTGCAGATTGGAATAGGTATACCGATCACGTATTTCAATGGAGCCGGTTTATTCGCAGAATTAGAAAATTTACTTTTCTGATTAGCAGAAGTTGCTATGTTAGTTGCCAGTGGGCTTCCTGAGACAAATATTCATGGCGCATTTTGAGCCAAAGGACAATGAACTGAATTTATGGAAAAAAACGTCTTAAAGTACGTATGGAGCCATTCCAGAAGAGATCAGTTGTGGATGCTGGTGGTTATCATCGCCTCCATGCCTACTTACTTTTTAAGTTTGGAACTGCCAAAGCAGATCGTCAACAATCCTATTCAGGGTGTGGGCTTTGAGAACCCCGGAGATACCAGCAGCTTTCTTCAATTCTCCCTGCCCTTTGGTGAAACCCTGTTTGGGCGCGAGATAGTTCTTTTCTCTGGGTTCGATCTTGAACGGATCAGCTTTCTCTGGGCACTTTCCGTGGCGTTTTTATTGCTGGTAGTCGCCAATGGCTTGTTCAAACTCTACATCAATACCTACAAGGGACGGATGGGCGAGCGATTGTTACGCCGGCTGCGATATGAATTGTTTGATCATGTCCTGCGTTACCCGCTTTCCAGATTTCGCAGAACCAGAGCTTCGGAAATCGCAAGCATGATTAAGGATGAAGTTGAACCGATGGGCGAGTTCATCGGTGATGCTTTTACCCAACCGTTGTTCCTAGGCGGCCAGGCACTCGTTGCTCTTTTGTTTATCTTCCTGCAAAACTTTTATCTTGGTCTTGCAACCATGGTTGTTATCGGCTTTCAGGCATGGTTGATTCCGGTTCTTCGCCGACGTCTTATTGAACTGGGAAAAGAACGTCAGATTGTCGCGCGCCAACTCGCAGGTCGGTTGGGTGAAGTGGTTGAAGGAATTCAAGACTCCCACACTAACGATACAACGAATTACGAACGGTCGGAAATTACCAGCACACTAGGGCGGCTATTTTTTATTCGCTTTGAATTGTTTCAACGGAAATTCTCGGTAAAGTTTCTCAACAACCTTCTCATTCAGTTTTTATCGTTTTTCTTTTATGCAGTCGGCGGGTATTTCGCGATCCGCGGTACCCTTGATATTGGGCAATTGCTCGGAGTTATCGTTGCCTACAAAGACTTACCAGCGCCAGTGCGCGGTCTGATAGACCATGATCAGAAACGTCTTAATGTTGAAGCAAGATATTCGCAAATTATTGAGCAATTTACGTCTGACGCTTTGCAGGATGCAGACTTGCAACGCGTTCCCGACGGGAAAATCCCTAATATCGAAAAGGGTTACGAAATTAATCGTCTGATGGTTGAAGATGAGTCGGGTTCAAAACTGATCGAATCTGCGAATGCTAATATAGGCAAAAACGAGAGAATTGCTGTTCTTGGTGGCTTTGGCAGCGGTGCGTCTGCATTCATGACAGTTTTGACCGGTGTAGTTCCGGTTTCCGGAGGACGCTTGCTACTGGAAGGAGAGCCGGTTGAGCAACAGCCTGAATATTTCCGCGGACGCCGCCTGGCCTATCTTGATAGCAATAATTTCTTTGGTCAGGGCAGCGTCTATGATTCGTTGACCTATGTTCTGAAGAGCCAACCCACCGGTACAATTCAACTAGAAGAAGAGGACTTGAAAGCGTTCCAACTAAGAGAAGCGGAGCGCAAAAAGTCTGACAATTTCTATCTCGACTTTGACCAGGAGTGGATTGATCTTGAACGCACAGGTGTTGCCAATAATGAGGAGCTAACACAAAAAATCCGAGACATTCTAATTGAGGTAAAACTGGAACCCGAAATTCGTACATTTGGGCTTCGCGGAACGCTGGACCCGGTAGAATTCCCAGAATTAACCGAGAAGCTGTTGGAGGCGCGAAAGATATTCCGGGAAAGGCTGGTTGAACTTGGATTTGTCGAGTTTGTCGAACCGTTCGATCCACAATCTTATAATACGCAGTCCTCTGTTGGTGAAAACCTATTGTTTGGAACAGCAGTAGCCAGCGGATTTGAAGTAGATAATTTGCCAGGTAATGAGATCATTCGGAAAGTTTTGGACGAAAACGGGCTTGAAGTTCCACTTTTTGAAATGGGCAAGGAGGTTGCGTCAACGACAATCGAATTGTTTGGCGATCTGGACCCGGACAACTCTTTCTTCGATCAATTGACCTATATGGATTCAGAAGATTTGCCGCTCTATGCAGAAATGCTGCGGAAGATTGACCAAAAGCGAGTAGATGAAATTCGCGATGAAGATCGCCGACGGATTATGCAGCTTTCATTTTCCTATATCGAAGAACAAAATCGTTTGGGATTGTTGGATGACGAGCTAAAAGCCAAGATCTTGAGTGCACGACAATCCTTACGTGAAAAACTGACCGAACTCCCGGTAAATCCGGTTTCATTCTATGAACCCGATACCTATAACCCAGCAGCATCTATTCTCGATAACGTATTGCTTGGACGTGTTTCGAATTCTGTTGCTGAGGGATATGAGCGGGTATCAACAGCCATTCAAGCGTTGTTGAATGAGCTTGAGCTTACGGATGATGTGTTCCGTATCGGATTGTCTTATAATATCGGTTCAGGGGGTAAAAAATTATCCGAGTCTCAACGGCAAAAGCTGCACTTGGCGAGGGCATTATTGAAAAATCCGGATATCCTTATCGTTAATCAAGCTCTAAACAGCCTGAGCACTCGCGAGCAAGGTGAAATGATTGAAATGTGCCTAAACAGAAATTCTGATGGTTCTGAAACAGAACGCATGGGCATTATCTGGGCACCTATGAACCCTGCATTCGCCGCAAAGTTTGATCGGATTTTGATATTTAAAGACGGAGAACTTAAAGAAGACGGTCCTGCAGAAAATATCAGCAGCCAAAGCCCCATTTATCAGGAATTGATCAGCTGATTGTGACAAACCTTAGAGGAAAATGATGTCAACGCTAACCGAAGAAGTAGAATTACTGAAAAAAATTCCACTGTTCGCATCAATCGAGCCGGGAAAGCTGAAATTGCTTGCTTTTGCTTCTGACCGTAAGGTGTATCAAGAAGGCCAAAACCTGTTCTTGCAAGGAGAAGTTGGCGATGCAGCTTATGTGATCATAAGCGGTGAAGCCCATGTCGTTGTCGATACTGACAACGGCGAAATTATTGTAGCAAAGCTTGGACACAATGAATTTATTGGTGAAATTTCAATCTTATGAGACGTGCCACGAACGGCAACTGTTAGAGCAGCATCTGAGTTAAGTGCACTGAAGATCAAGAAAGAACATTTTGTCGGACTGGTTTCGCAGGTTCCAGAACTTGGAATTGAGGTAATGCGCGAACTTGCCTCACGGTTATCCAAAACGACTGCCGAACTTGGTGAAGCGCGTCAAGCGTTGTCAAAAACAAATTCTGGTTAAAGAAACTGCCGACAATAAGGACATAATTCCGGCAATGAAAAACTCCACCGAGAACAATTCTATGGAAGTCACTTTCTGGGGAACGCGTGGAACGCTGCCTGCCGCTGGCAGCCAATTCCTGAAAACTGGTGGAAATACGAATTGTGTGGAGCTGACCTGCGGAGAAGACACTGTCATTTTTGACGCAGGAACCGGTATCCGACAACTGGGTAGCAATCTGTTGACGGAGAAAGTTGACCAGAATGTACATCTACTTTTGACCCACGCTCATTATGACCATGTTGAAGGGATTCCTTTTTTTGCTCCCTTTTTTAAAGAAGAAAAGAAAATTGATGTTTATTGCGGAGAGCTTGACGGCAGTTCGTCTACCAAAGAAACAGTTCTAAATTTAATGCGTCGCCCCTATTTTCCAGTGAGTCCGGAAGTCTTTGTCGCTGATGTTGCATATAAGGATATCTCGCAACGGGAGGCTTTTAGCATCGGTGAAAATGTTCTAGTAAAAACCGCCCCTCTTAATCATCCAGGCGGTGCAACCGGATATAGAGTTGAATTTGCTAACAAGGTATTTGCCTATGTTACTGATACCGAGCATGTACCGGAAAAGCCTGATGAAAATGTCCTCGAACTGATCCAAGATGTAGATCTGTTTATCTATGATTGCAGTTTGACCGATGCAGAATATCCAGAGTTTGAGGGCTTTGGACACTCCACTTACGAAGAGGCCATGCGTCTATGTGTCATGGCCAATGCAAAGTCGTTTATGGCTTTTCATCACATGCCATTCAGGGTAGACAGCGAAATCGATCAATTAGAGAATTTCGTAAGGAACGAATTACCTTCTAGCGGAGTTGCCAGAGAAGGTATGGTGCTCAGTTTGTGAAGCATTCAAATTTTGAAAAATAAATTATTTTTTAACATTATGAAACTTTCAAATAAGTCGGATCGTTTCCCAATTAAGTATTTTGTTCATTCGGTAGGTTGTTTCGTAACCAGACAATCCTAACTACCGTCTTGTTCTAAGTCGGAGAAATTTAAGAAGCATGAAAATTGCCGTTATTGGATCAGGTATTGCGGGAAATGCAGCTGCCTGGGCCCTATCTAGAAAACATAATGTCACCGTTTATGAGAAACAAAACCGACTTGGCGGACATTCAGCGACTGTAGATTTTGAAGCCGATGGCATTCGCCTTCCGGTAGATACCGGTTTTATTGTCTATAACGAGCAGAATTATCCACTTCTGACCAAGCTACTTGCGTTTCTGGACGTAGAAACCAAACCATCGGAAATGACATTCTCAGTCTCACTTGATGACGGTCGGCTTGAATGGTGTGGTTCTAAACTAAGGGGCGTATTTGCTCAGCCATCCAATCTGCTATCACCCAGTTTTTTGCGTATGTTGCGGGATATTTTTGTATTTAATAAACGGGCTAATCGCGACCTGCGCAGTGGTGCGCTGTGCGGATTGAGCTTTGATGATTATCTGCACAAGGCAGGATATTCAAAGCGGTTGAAAAGCGATTATCTAGTTCCGATGACATCGGCTATCTGGTCTACACCAGCACGTAAAATGTTGGAATTTCCAGCAGAAAGCCTTGTTCGCTTTATGGACAATCATTCGCTTATGCAAAAGAAGCGGCCAAAGTGGCGCACCGTGTCCGGTGGTAGCAGAAAATATGTGGCTGCATTGGTTGCCGATACAAAAGCTGATTACAAAATCAACCGGGCCGTGGTTTCGGTAGAACGCGTGGGAAAATACGTTATTGTCGAAGACGATACCGGACATCGCGAACGCTTTGATCAGGTTGTTGTTGCATCCCATTCTGATCAGGCCATTGGGATGATGAAAAATCCATCTAAAGCAGAATCTGAGATACTGGGTTCGATAACCTACACTCAAAATGATGTTTGGTTACACCAAGATCGTAAGCTAATGCCAAAAAGACAAAATGCTTGGGCTTCATGGAACTATATTGGCAAGCAGAATTTGGAAGACGAGCGGGAAGTCTCGGTCACCTACTGGATGAACAAGTTGCAGAACATCCGCAAGGACTATCCTTTGTTTGTAACACTCAACCCGATTACCCAGCCACGCGAAGAACTTACCGTTAAAAAGTTTCAGTATTCTCATCCTCTTTTTGATGGGCCTGCTGTCGCAGCACAAAAACGATTGCATGAGATCCAAGGTACGGATCGTATCTGGTATTGCGGAGCGTGGACCGCATACGGATTTCATGAAGATGGATTGCGCTCCGGACTACAAGTCGCAGAAGCATTAGGCGCTTCACCTCCCTGGGATAACAAGCTCAATTCTGAAAGTTATTTGAGCAACCAGGCGCCCGATGCTACACCAGTTATGGCAGGCGCAGCCGAGTAGACCGAAACTTGAAAGACCCAAGCCGTGAACGCCCGATCCGTAACCCTTTATTCTGGCAAGGTAATACATGCTCGTATGAAACCCGTAGAGCATCGGTTTACCTATCAGGTATTTTCACTTCTGATTGATTTGGATGATCTAGATAAAGCTTCTGACAGTTCCTTTCTCTTTTCAGTAAATAAGCCAAATCTTGTTTCCTTTATGGAAAGAGATCATGGCCATAGAGATGGAACTCAATTGCGCGGATTTGTCGATGAACTAGCAAAGAAAAATGGCTTGCCGGTGCCCCATAAGATCCTGCTTTGGTGCAACCCGCGTATTCTCGGCTACACGTTCAATCCGATTTCAATTTACTATTGCCTTGACGAGAAATCAGAGATCAATCTGTTGATCTATCAGGTTCACAACACATTTGGTCAATCCCATTGCTATGTTGCAGAAGTCACCACATCAATGCCAGACGAAGCGGTTATAAAGCAATCAACGGACAAGCGTTTTTACGTTTCACCGTTTTTGGATATGGATTTGAGTTATCACTTCAGGATACATCCACCTGATGACGATTTGCGCATTAGAATTCTGGAAAAAGACCAAAGCGGCCCGATTCTTGCTGCTACTTTCTCCGGTAGAAAAAAGATGTTTACGACATCAAACCTTTTACTTGGCATTTGCCAAACGCTTGGTTTAACATGGAAAATTATGGCAGGAATTCATTTTGAGGCCTTAATGTTATGGCTAAAGGGAATGAACACAAGGCCTCGTCCGGCAGCACCCGTTGCGGACAGTTTTGTGGAACAAGAGGAACGTTTGGTTGCAGGCGAGTAGCCGGATTCGACCAATTTTACATTGGTTGATGATTAACCGGGGAATTTTATGTGATGACTGTAGCGGATAATTCTACAACCACCACGCTAACGGTTGAAAACTACAACAATCGGAAAAGCGAGTTACCGTTTTTTGCAAGAGGCATTTTCTCATTATTGCTGAATGCAAAACATGGGAAAATTTCGATTACCCTGCCTGATGGGCATTGTTTTCATGTTAATTCGGGCCAATCAGGACCCTCAGGTCAAGTTACGCTGCATAACTGGAAACCAGCCAGAAAAGTTGCGTTAGCTGGGACAATTGGCGTCGCCGAAAGCTATATTGATCATGATTGGGACAGTCCCAATGTGTCTGAACTGCTACGTTTCTTTTTAATCAACAAAGAGATATATCAAAATGTTGCCGACCAAAGCGCAATTATGAATATGATTGGTCAATTGCGTAATTGGATCAACAGCAACACGCGCGATGGGTCAAAGCGCAATATCGCCGCCCATTATGATCTCGGCAATGAGTTTTATCGCGAATGGCTTGATCCAAGCATGACCTATTCTTCTGCAATTTTTGAAGATGGGGCCAACTCTTTGGAACGTGCGCAGCAAGACAAATACAAGTCACTTGCTACCCGAATGGGGATTACCAAAGACAGTCACGTACTTGAAATCGGGTGCGGTTGGGGTGGATTTGCGGAGTATGTAGCAAAGGAAATTGGCGCTCGCATTACTGGCCTTACGATTTCGCAGGAACAGCTGAAATATGCGCGCGAGCGGATCGAAAAAGCAGGTTTACAAGATCGTGCGGAATTTCGTTTTCAGGATTATCGCGATGAAACCGGCAAATACGATCATATTGCATCAATTGAGATGTTCGAGGCTGTTGGGGAAAAGTACTGGCCGGTTTACTTTGGGAAAATCCGTGATTGCCTGAAACCGGGGGGAACCGCAGGCCTTCAGATAATCACAATTGCAAATGAAAATTTTGATGCCTACCGAAACCGGATGGATTTCATTCAGCGCTATATCTTTCCAGGCGGCATGTTACCTTCCCCGGAAGTTCTGCAACAAGTCACAACTGCCGAGGATCTAAAGTTGGTTTCCGAACGTATATTTCCGCAGGATTATGCACGGACACTGAAAGAATGGCGCCTGCAATTCTGGAGCAAATGGGACAAGATCAAAACACTTGGTTTTGATGAGCGCTTCAAGCGGATGTGGGAGTTTTACCTCTATTATTGCGAGGCTGGTTTTTCTGCAGAAGGCATTGACGTCCGCCAGGTGTTTTACAGCCGCAAATAGCCTTTATTCTATTTGCTGCCGGTGCCAGTTTTGGAAAGCCAAAAGTAAAGTGGATAGGGCAAGAGATTTATAAACTTCAAGATATAAGATAGTTTTTTCGGAAACGTTATCTCAAATTTATTGCTCTTTAGGCCCTGCGAAATTCTGTTTGCTGCTTCACCAACAGGCATCAAAAAAGGCATTGGAAAATCATTTTTCTCGGTCAAAGGCGTATCGATGAAACCCGGATTTATCAACTGTGTCTTGATGTTCATTTTGTCAAAGTCAAATTTCAGGCTTTCGGCCAAATTGATCAGGCCTGCCTTGCTGATTCCATAAGACGCATTTTTTGGCAAACCGCCATAACCGGCAACAGAAGAAACAAACGATATCTGCCCTTGGCCTGCGCTTTTCATTGCTTCAACCGCCGGTAACATGCAGTTTATAACGCCGTTGAGGTTAACGTTGATGGTTGTATCAAAGCTTTCAAAATTCAGGTTCTTACCGGTAACCGGTTTGAATGTTCCAGCGTTTAACACGCAGATAGCAAGTCTACCGCTTTCGGCAATAATTCGATCGACACATTTGCTGCAAGCCTCACGGTCGGTAACATCCAGCACCGCAGACATGATTTTTCCCGGACCTGCATAAGTCGTTTCAAAATCATTCAATTTGTCTTCTGACCTAGCGGAAACGTATACCTCAAAACCCTCATCTGCTAACTTTTTTGCAAGCGCTTTGCCGATACCTTCACTGGCGCCAGTGATCCAAACTGCCCCGTCTTCTGGTTTTGCTGTAAACAATTTCTATCCTTTCTTGCTTCGTATGCTAACTTAGTATCGTTTCACTGTGGCAATGGATGCAACATAACGCTAATACATTCATTCGCATGTATCGCTTCTTATCGGAGAAACAATAGATATGGACTTGGGAATTGTGGACAAAACCGCGATTGTGTGTGCTTCAAGCAAGGGTCTTGGCAAAGGTTGCGCAATGCATTTGGCTGAAGCTGGATGCAAGGTAGTTGTAAATGGACGTGACCCGGACTCAACGCACGCCACAGCAGAAGAAATCTCAAAGAACGCAAAGCACGAAGCAGTTGTCGTCCTTGCAGATGTTTCGACGCCGGAAGGGCAAGCAGCTTTGCTGGAAGCTTGTCCCAGTCCAGACATCCTAGTCAACAATAATGGTGGCCCGCCAAGACGCGATTTTCGTGAACTATCGCGGGAGAATATTATTGCAGGCGTAACCCAAAATATGGTCACACCGATCGAATTGATCCAAAAAACAATCGACGGGATGACTGAACGCGGCTTTGGCCGGATCGTAAACATCACATCGCTTTCTGTGTATACCGCAGTAGAGGGGTTAGACCTGTCATCAGGGGCACGTGCCGGACTTTCTTCATTCCTTGCCGGCGTATGCCGTTCGGTTGCAGATAAGAATGTTACGATCAACCAGATCCTTCCCGGTAAAATGGCAACTGCCCGCCTCGAAATGGGCATGCGGATGACGGCTGAAAAACGCGGCATTAGTTTTGAAGATGCTCAGGAGCTCGAGCGTCTGCCGATCCCGGCAAAACGGTTTGGAAACGCGGATGAATTTGGTGCCTTATGCGCCTTTTTGTGCTCGCAATATGGCGGCTACATTACCGGAAGGAATTTTCTGGTTGATGGCGGCTTGAACAAAAGCGCATTTTAGGTTTCGAACCCAATTAATTTAAGTGACAAAACCAAGCAATAAAAAGAACCATAAGAAATATTTGGATATAGCATGACAGATAAAAAGAAGACCTATGAGCCGGCCAACGAACTTGATGAAAATGCGCTTTTCTTTCACAAGCATCCCAAGCCGGGAAAGCTTGAAATTACCGCTACCAAACCATTGGGGAACCAACGCGACTTGGCATTGGCTTACTCCCCAGGTGTAGCCGCGCCTTGTCTGCATATCGAGGCTGAACCAGCGCGTGCGGCCGATTATACCGGAAGGGCTAATCTGGTTGGTGTCATCTCAAACGGTACAGCTGTTCTGGGGTTAGGTAATATCGGCCCGCTTGCTTCCAAGCCAGTAATGGAAGGTAAAGCAGTTCTCTTCAAGAAATTTGCAGACGTAAATGTGTTTGATATCGAAGTTGATCAGACTGATGTTGATAAATTTTGCCAGGTTGTCGAGGCACTGGAACCAACATTTGGCGGCATAAATCTTGAGGATATTTCTGCTCCGGAATGTTTTGAGATTGAGCAACGTCTTCGTGAGAACATGAATATCCCAGTCTTTCATGATGATCAGCACGGTACGGCAATTATTGTTGCAGCCGGCATTCGAAATGGACTGGAACACGCTGGCAAAGCGATTTCAGATATTAAAATTGTTGCATCAGGGGCTGGCGCCGCTTCAATCGCATGCCTTGATATTCTGGTTTCCATGGGCGCTAAACGCGAAAATATTTGGGTAACTGATTCCAAAGGTGTGATTTGGGATGGACGCAATGAAGGCATGGACAGATATAAACAGGCCTATGCCCAAAAGACAGATAAACGCGATCTTTCGGAACTAATGGACGGTGCTGATGTTTTCATCGGTCTATCGATTGCCGGTGCATTGAAACCTGAAATGATCATGGAAATGGCTGCAAATCCGATCGTAATGGCATTGGCAAATCCAACGCCTGAAATTATGCCCGAAATTGCCCGTGAGGCACGACCTGATGCGATGATTTGTACCGGGCGGTCAGACTATCCCAACCAGATCAACAATGTACTTTGCTTCCCGTTCATATTCCGTGGTGCTCTTGATGTCGGCGCAACAACAATCAACGAGGAAATGAAACTGGCAGCTGTTACAGCAATTGCTGATTTGACCCGGGAAGAACCCTCAGAGGCAGCTGCTGGTGCCTATAGTGGCGTGACACCCACCTTTGGACCGGATTACCTGATCCCCTCCCCGTTTGACCAGAGGTTAATCCTGCGTATAGCGCCTGCTGTTGCAAAAGCTGCAATGGAAAGTGGTGTTGCAACCCGGCCTATTGAAGATCTTGACGCCTATTTTGATCGCCTGAACCGTTTTGTTTTCCGTACAGGCATGGTCATGAAACCAATTATCGAAATGGCTACAAATGCTGAAAAGCGCGTAATTTTTTCAGATGGAGAAGATGAGCGGGTCTTGCGTGCGGCAGAAATCGCGATCGAAGACAAGCTTTGTCAGCCAATCCTCATTGGAAGACCCGATATCATTGAGTCTCGTTTGAAACGATATGGATTGAGCATTCGGCCCGGTGAAGATTTTGAAGTTATCAATCCGAACAAGGACGATCGTTATCGCGATTACGTTGATACGATGATCGAAGTATCAGGCAGAAATGGTATTACACCTGCCGCCGCGCGCACGATCGTACGAACCAGCACAACTGCGATTGCAGCGCTGGCTGTCGTTCGTGAAGATGCAGATGCGCTAATCTGTGGGTTGGAAGGACGATTTTTCAAACACCTGCAGTACATAGAACAGATTATCGGGCGTATCCCTGAGGCTACCTCACTGCATGCAATGAGTCTGATTATCGATCAGCGGCGCACATTGTTCATGACGGATACATATATTTCAGAAGACCCCGAAGCGCAGCAAATTGCAGAAATGACGCGACTGGCCGCCAAAGAGATCGAACGGTTTGGTATTGTTCCAAAGGCTGCTTTATTGTCTGCATCAGACTTCGGTTCCCGTCCGATGAAAACATCCCAGATTATGCGTGATGCCGCGGAGATTTTGTTCGAAACCGATCCTGACCTTGAGGTTGATGGGGAAATGCACAGTGATACCGCACTTGATGAAGAAATCCGGTCAAGGGTTTATCCTCTAAGCAAACTTAAGGGCCGAGCCAACTTGCTGGTGTTTCCAAACCTTGATGCGGCAAACATTACAATGAATGCAGTAAAATCAGCAACGGATGCCTTACATGTGGGGCCAATGATCCTGGGTGCCAAAAAACCAGCGCATATTCTTCCACCTGCGGTAACATCCAGAGGTGTTTTGAATATGTGTGCCGTTGCAGCGGTTCAGGCAATCCATTCAGAAAAGAAAAAATGAACGTTACTTGCAACGGGTTCAACTTTTAAATTAACCTAACGTCAATAAACAAAGTGCATTCGCATTTTGTTCATCATACATTCACCCAAATCAGGTAATTCAAAATCTGATGATGGTGAGTGGGGCTAAACTGGGTTGGTTTTGTTGAATAGGTTCGCAAAAACACATGACGCATTGGGCGGCGCAATTTGGAAACCTGCGCTTTGCGCAATGGCGTTGTTTTTCGTTACACCTGCGTTTCTAGTTGAGGACGCCTTTGGTCAGGCAAATTCCAGAGTTTGTAAAAACTTGAAGGCTCAACTTGCTTCTGTCCAGCGTTCGGGCGGAAATCAGAATAGCAAAAAAGCTCGCCAATATGACGCAGCCATCCGTAAACAGGGCATTCAGATTAACAAAGCTGTACGAGCTGCCAGACGCGGTGGATGCGTTGGTGCAGGCAAAAACAGAAACAATCGTTGTAAGCAAATTACTTCAAGCCTTGCAAAAATGCAGGCTAATCTTCGCCAACTCAAGCAGACCAATGCGCAGATTAGGTCTGGTGGTTCCGGAAACATCAATTTGAGAAATCGTATTCTCGGCGAAATGAGTCGTAATCGCTGCGATCAAAAAGCTGCAGTTCGTACAGCCAGCAAGCAACAAAATAAGCCTCAGAAAAAATCGAAACGCCGTACCTTACTCGAGCAGGTATTTGGTGTTCGCACCTATGATAATCGAGGAAAAAGAAGATCCCTGCAAAATCAGCTTGCGCCGAGGCTGAACAGGAGATCCGGAACCTTCCGTACATTGTGCGTGCGCAAATCGGATGGATATTATTTCCCAATCAGCTTTTCTACTGTGCCAGACAGGTTCAATGTAGACGAACAGATTTGCCAGAATATGTGCCCTGGTTCAGATGTCGGACTTTACTATCATCGCATGCCAAGTGAAGACAGCGAAGATATGGTCGCCTATGGCACGGAAATTCCCTATGTCGAGGAACCGTTTGCATTTGATTACCGGCGTAAGCACAATCCAAATCTTACTTGCCGTTTTTCAATGGCCGGCTTGCAGCAAATTGCTGGTGAAGGCATCTTTGAGGAAAACACGGTAACCAAGAAGGAAGTTACGCACATTGGCGCTCCTAGTTTCCGTACAGATCCGACACAAGTTCCAGATGCTTTTGATAATGTTATCACCGACCTGTCGTTTGAAGCCATGAAGGACTTCCTTGATCAGGCGAATTCAAAAGAAGTCACAATAGCTGACCGGGATTTAGATCAACAAAAGAAAATCAGGATAGTCGGTCCAGCGTTCTTTCCCGTCCAATAAGCGGTAATAGCTGATCAAGTTCAGGCCCGTGATCTTGCCCGGTCAATGCCTTTCTGAGTGGCATAAACAGACCTTTGCCTTTGCGATCTGAATTTGACTTAATTTCAGAAACCCAGGATGACCAGGTAGATCGATCCCAGGGTTCTGCGGGCAAAAGATTTATTGTGGCAGCAATAAACTCACGATCTTCGTCATCAATCACCGGTGTTGATGATTCAATAATATGCCAATAAGCCTCTGCATCCGAAACCTTGTCCAGATTATCCCGTACTGCCAGCCAGAACGCCTCTCCTGCCTGTATTCCGGCACTGGACAATCGTTCCTGAACTTCGGCAAAGGACAATTGATGCACAATCTTCCTGTTCAGGCTATCCAGTTCAGATGGATCAAAACGGGCTGACGATTTCGTTACACTGGTAGGGTCAAATCTTTCGACAAGTTCCTGCATGTTCTTCAGTGCTTCAACCGGGCCAGAGGTTCCGGTAAGGACCGCAAGACAGGCAACAGCTATCGGCTCATAACTGCTTTGGGTAAGTGAAAATATCGACATAGAGCCCAACCTCTTGGAAAGGCTTTCGCCGCTTTCGGTCGTCAGCAGATTGTGGTGTCCAAATACGGGAGGTACGGCTCCCAGCGCTTTAAAAATAGCGATCTGGGCACCAGTGTTCGTTACATGATCATCGCCACGCAATACGTGTGTAATGCCAAGGTCAATATCGTCCACGACGCTCGGTAACGTATATAGCCAGCTACCATCCGCCCGGATCAGAACCGGATCAGACATGGATGCAAGGTCAACGGTTTGCTTGCCACGGATCAAATCATCCCAGGTTACTTCTGTACGCCCGGTCTCAAATGGAGTTTCCTTAAAATTTGGCAGAAGAAAACGCCAATGCGGTTTCAATCCTTCCGCCTCAAGCTCCTTGCGTTGCTCATCGTCGAGCTTCAAAGCAGACCGGTCGTAGATTGGTGGTTTGCCCCTTGCCGCAAGACGCTTGCGTTGCCGATCCAATTGATCCGGCGTTTCATAGCATGGGTAAAGCAGACCGGCTTTTTTTAGCCTATTAGTTGCTTCTTCATGCAAATCAGTCCGGTCTGACTGCTTAACTGTTATGTGGGGTTCAATCTGAAGCCAGTGCAAATCTCTCAAAATGCCATCAGCGTATTCCTGTTTGGAACGCTCGCGATCGGTATCATCAAAACGCAGGACAAACTCACCTTCGTTCTTTTGTGCATAAAGCCAGTTTATCAACGCGGGCCTGGCATTACCGATATGGATGTTGCCCGTAGGTGACGGAGCAAAGCGAACACGAACACTCATGAAATTTTTCCGATTATTGAGCCAATTGCATATTTCTGGCTGTCAGTTTTCGAGATACGACGAGCATTACCCCGCTTGCTGCCAAGCAGTAAAGCCCCATCGTTAAAATTTGCTCACCATAGGGAATACCAAGATCTATCATATATCCGGTTAGTCCTGGCCCCAAAGCAGTACCAAACACCATTACAGCAATAGTTATGGAACGCACCCCGCCTAAATGTTTAACCCCGTATACTTCTGGCCAAAGTGCCCCGAACAGGGTTGATGAAAACCCGTAGGAAACGCCAAGCAATGTCATAAACAGGAAACTACCCCACAAAGCCTCTACAGCCCACATTGCAATACAGGCCGCGGCCAGCGGTAGAAGGAAGAATGGCAGAAGTGTGACTGCGGAGTATTTATCGATCATCTGACCCGCAACCAATGCAAACAGAAAGGTTGATGCAGCCATTGCCGTAAATGAAAGGGAAAATTGCAACTTGTCCCATCCACGCAATTCAATCAGATAGTCTTGATGAAAAAACAGCGTTGTTCCTATGAATGATGGCGCCAGTACTGCAACCAAAAGGCCATAGAAAAGCGGATCACGTATTACTTCTGACTGGGTCCAATCCTTGGGTGCAGTTTTCAGGCGCAATTCAGCCGGATCACTTGATGCTTCCCGCTCCTCGCGCAGCAGTAGGTAAATCACTGGAAGTGCCACAATCAGCAGGAACGCCGCCGACATTATCCATGTCCCCCGCCATCCCGCAATAACCAGTGCGTAAACAAATATAACTGGTAAAAACGCCTCTCCTGCCTGATGTCCCACAACAGCCACAGAGATTGCCTTACCGCGTTTTGCTGAAAACCAACGTCCCATTGCTGTCATTGATGTATGCGTCATCATTCCCTGCCCAAACAATCGTAGGCCATATAACAGGCAGATTAATACGATGATGGATTCGGAGTAGCCCATGACAAGACAGGCAAAAGCGAGCAATGGCGTAATAAGGATGGAAGTCCTTGCAATTGAAATGTGATCAACGATCCGGCCAAGAAAAGGCAACGTAAGGGCACTGCCAAGCGTGGCAATCATATACACCGTTCCCCATTCCCCATTTGAAAGTCCATATTCTGCTCGAATGGCACCGCCGGAAAGTGAGATGAAAAATGTCTGCCCAAATGAAGAAAAGAACGTGAGCAGGAAGCCGCCAGCCAACCAGCGGGCATTCTCACGAATAAATTGTATAAAATCCATCTACGGAACGCTCAACTATCACGAAATCGATTGGTAATCGGATAGCGCCGTTCTTTACCGAACTGTTTGCTTGATATTTTAACACCAGGTGCAGACTGTCTGCGTTTGTATTCTGCAATATACAATAAATGCTCGATACGTTTTACCGTTTCCAGATCATGCCCCTTTTTGACAACTTCAGTAACCGACATTTCTTTTTCAACGAGGCTCTGGAGAATATCATCTAAAACCGGATACGGTGGCAGGGAATCCTGATCTGTCTGATCCGGTCTAAGCTCCGCTGATGGCGCCTTATCAATGATGTTTTGCGGTATTACTTCGCCTGATGGCCCAAGGCAATCTGGTGGCATGTGATCATTTCGCCAGGCAGCCAATCGGTAAACCTGCATTTTGTAAAGGTCTTTAATCGGATTAAACCCACCGTTCATGTCGCCATAAAGGGTTGCGTATCCAACAGACATTTCTGATTTATTGCCAGTGGTTACAACCATTGAACCAAACTTGTTGGAAACGGCCATCAGTATGGTACCGCGTGCGCGTGATTGCAGGTTTTCTTCTGTGACGCCACTGGGCGTACCACTAAACATCTGGCTCAGTGCATCGTTAAAACCGGAGACCGGCTCTTTTATTGGAATGATCTCATATTGCACACCAAGTGCTTTTGCGCAGTCTGCCGCATCTTTCAGACTTTCCTGAGAGGTATAACTGTATGGCATCATGATGCAATGAACGCGCTCTTCGCCTAATGCATCCACCGCCATTGCGGCACAAATTGCTGAATCTATGCCACCCGACAGCCCAAGAACCACATTGGAAAAGCCGTTCTTGTTCACATAATCCCGCAGTCCCATGACACAGGCACGCCAGTTTGCTTCATCAATGTCTGACAGGTTGGATTTTGACCCCTGCTCGCATCGCCAGCCTTCCCCGGTTCGCCGCCAGGTTGTGACAGCTATGCTTTCTTCATACTGATCCAGCTGAAGTGCCAATTCATGCGGAGGATTGAAAACAAAACTTCCGCCATCGAAAACCAGCTCATCCTGACCGCCCAATTGATTGAGATAGGCAATCGGGAGACCTGCTTCTATGATCTGTTTCAAAACCACCTGATGTCGGACGTCCATTTTTTCTGCCATGTATGGCGAGCCATTTGGTACGAGCAGCAATTCTGCTCCGCTTTCTGCAAGGGTTTCGCATACCCCAAGATCACCCCAGACATCTTCGCATATCGGAATACCAATCCGCACACCACGGAAATTAACCGGACCCGGCATGGGCCCCACATCAAACACGCGTTTCTCGTCAAAAACACCGTAGTTTGGCAAATCTACCTTTTTACGCCAGGCTTGTATTTCACCACCATCGAGCATGGCAACGGCATTAAAAAGGCCGGTTTCATCCAGGTAAGGAGAACCGATGATTACCGCTACGCCACCATCAGCTGTATCTTCTGCAAGACTTTCAACCGCATCCATACAGGCTCGAGTAAAAGCTTCTTTCAAAACCAGATCTTCAGGCGGATAGCCGGAGATGAACAGTTCAGAAAGCAGTAGCAGATCCGCCTTTTGGCGAAGCGCCTGCCGTCTTGCTTCGCGCGCCAGTTCAAGATTGCCTTTAATATCACCAAGTGTTGGATTTAGCTGGGCAAGCGCAATGCGTAAAATATCAGGAGGATTATTCATTTAAAAGTCCATTTGAGCAGGTTCTTATTAAACCTAATAAATTCATCCGGCAATTCAATTTGCGAAGATGAACACAGTCTGAAGGCAGCTTCAGATTACATTCAGCGCGGGTATGCGATGGTCTGTGCATAATCAGATACACAGTACGAAATTTAAAGGACAGGGCCATGAAATATGCAAACTTGCCGATCTTCAAAACTATCGCAATAACGACCGCAACTGCGCTTACAATGAGCCTGATGCCGGTTTCAACCGCTAGCGCTCATGATGCGAGATATTATGGCAAGCATAAACATCATCATCACAATAGGGCCGCGCATAAGCCACGCGTGAAAGTCATCAAGAAGAATAAAAAATCTGAATTGATAGCCGCAGGTGTCATCGGTCTTGCTTTGGGTGCAATCATTGCAAGTGAAGCTGGCAAAAACCGCAGGGCCTATGCACCGGCACCGTCTTATGCCCAGCCAAACTATAATTCTTCCGGCTACAAGAACTATAACAGCTACTATCAGCCGCAGCCGTCTTATTCTGAATATCAGCCGGAATATCAGCAACCACAGGTCATCACATACGAAGATACAATTTCGATAGAACCATGGACGAGTGGATGGCACCGGTGGTGTTCACGCAATTATCGTAGTTTTAATCCGGAAACAGGCACTTACCGGGGCTATGATGGTCTAAATCATTTCTGCGTTGTGAAGTAACATTCCACATCGTCGAACCCGGCCGCGGCTCCCCTGCCCGCGGCCGTTTTTTTGTAAACTCCCTTCCAGTGCAAATCCAAAGCAGTTATATGAACGGAAATATCTCTGTTTGAGTTTCTGTTAGGTGGAAAAAGTGACAAGTGTGAAATCAAGAGAAACGGTAGAAATTGGGGGGAAGCGGGCGTCGAAGGTAAAATGCTGAATTGCTCGTCAATTGCAGAAGCGGTCATTCAAGTTCAAGTGACTGAAGAAATCATAGATGGCCCCTTCGAGCCCATACTTACAAGAATGCCACAGAGCAGCGAACGTCGGCTCTTGTGCAATTCAGGTGATACTGACAAGATTACAGCAAGAAAAGCTAGTGTTTTGGGGTGCGGAATTAGTGAAGATTAATCAGGTTAGGGTTTACAGAACGGAGCTTCCTTATGTCGGTGGGAGTTACGGCTGGGGTGCAGGCAATGCAATCTCGATTGCGCAGGCCACGGTTGTGGTCATAGACACCGAATGTGGGTTAACAGGTTGTGGTGAATTCACTCCATGTGGTGAGAATTACATGGTCGCCCACTCAGAGGGGGTCGCGGCGACAATGAAACTTCTAGCACCGCACTTGATTGACCAGGACCCCCGGCAAATCGAAGCAATTGATCGGAAAATGGATTATGCCGTTCAAGGCCATGGCTACACCAAGTCGCCTATCATCGCCGCGTGCTATGACATCTTTGGTAAGTCAACTGATCTGCCGGTATGGATGTTGTTGGGCGGCAAACAGACTGACGGCGCGCCCATGTATCGGGTTGCCCCACAGAAAAACGTCCAAGAAACAACACAAGAACTGAAGGCGCATCGCGCTGCGGGTTATCGTCAGTTCCAGATCAAGGTCGGCGCGGATTGGGAACAGGACATTGAGCGCATCCGTGCAACCGTACCACTTTTGAAAGTAGGCGAGAAAGCGATGGCGGATGCTAATCAAGGTTGGCGCGTGGACAATGCCATCCGGGTTGCGCGCGCCACCCGTGATCTCGATTACATATTCG
>JBCCBE010000040.1:0-25638 GCA_039814425.1 Pseudomonadota bacterium | reverse complement strand
GTATCGGACGAAAGACCTGTATACAAATCGCAACCTGGGTATAGTGTTGTTTAAGCAAGACTGCGTCACAATCATGGCGCATCAAGAACAGGCATAAATGCTCAACGCGGAGTGGTTCACCACAACCACACAAGCTCAAACGGTCATTAATCAGTGGCTAAAACAATAAAATCACATCCGCCCACATCAAGCTCTGAACACGAAACCGCCAGAAGCGCCCAGTATTACGCGGCGGAAAGTCTGAAGAGAGGTAGAAGCGTATAACCCTTTGTACTTATCTTGTTTGCGCTGTTCATCCACGTTGATAACCAATGCATCATACATGCAAGCTCAAGCATCAGCTGTCGTACATTGTTCGGTATCTTTTTCCAGACACGAACTAGCATAGGTGCTTTATCTAAGAGAGCATCCACACCTCCAGTCTGATAGTGGTCGTTCCAAAAGTAAAAAATCGATCGTTGAATTATTATAATTCAAATTCATCTAATTACACGGTGGTCGGCACAATTGAAAAATACATATTGAATTATAAACGTAATAGTGCACTCATCATCCAATATAAGCGATTATTCAAACTACAATTAGTTTTATTTGCGGGATTGGTGGAAGTTGATGTCTAAGAAAATAATTATCTGTTGTGATGGAACGGGTAATGAAATTAAAGAAAACCAATCCAATGTCCTGAAATTCTATCGCGTTTTGAAAGAGGACAAGTCGCAAATCGCATTTTATGATCCGGGTGTTGGTACGATTTCCAATAGTGGTGCTTGGGCAACTATCAAAAATAAATCAAAAGGGGTGTTTGGCTTAGCCACAGGCTATGGCCTTGATGCGAATGTACTCGACGCATACCGATTTCTGGTTCGCAATTATCAAAAGGGCGATGAAATCTATCTTTTTGGTTTTAGCCGAGGCGCACACACGATCAGAGTATTGGCAGGATTCATCAATTTAGTTGGAGTTCTACAATCCCATCAAGAGCACCTCAGCTCGTATGCGCTAACCGCATACAAACAATCAAGCATTAAGGACCAGTTTGATATCGCATGGCGGGTGCAAGAAGTTTTGGAATCTCACCGAGCTACGATTAGATTTATGGGATGTTGGGATACTGTCGCCTCTGTGATTGTGCCAAGGCCAGACAGATTTTATATGCCAACATTGGAAGCGCTTCCATTCACAGAAGAAAATCCATGTGTTCAAACATTTCGCCATGCGATTGCTATTGATGAACGCCGTCGAATGTTCAGATTAGCAAGGTGGAAAGAACCACAATTCTTCAAATCCAATCCGTTTATTAAAGATGAAAAGGCCGAAGAGCAGGACATAAAACAAGTTTGGTTCGCCGGCGTACACTCTGACATTGGCGGAGGATATCCGGAATTAGATAGCGGCGCTGCGAAATACCCTTTGAGCTGGATGGTTGAAGAAGCAAAACTGCATGGCCTGGTATTCCGGGAAACAATGGTCAAACGGCTTGTAAAAGGTCAAAACCCAAAGAATGTCGAAGAAGGCAGCAAACGAGATTATGCAAAACCCGCCCCAGATTCTAAGTTGCATGACTCGATGAATTGGGCTTGGCGAATTTTAGAATACTTACCCAAGCAAAAGAAATGGCATGATCATCCTGAAACGAAGAAAAAGTCGGGTGTGTATATTCCAAGCTCTGAGCCGCGATATATTCCTGCCGGTTCGGAGATACATCCATCTGTTCAAGAACGCATTAAAGCCGGAGGCTACGCACCATCAAATTTACCTGTCACGGACCTATAGAGTGTTTTAATTATGCCTCCATTTCCAAAATCAAACACCAGTTATTCGTTTGATCCTGCAGATGAAATCTCTGCGTTGAGGACATGGTGCGACACGGAACCGGGAAGGAAAATTCTTTCCAGAGATGCCGGTAGTTTTCTTCTGGGAAGTTGGAACATCGCCAATTTTGGGGATGCAGAACAAGAGCGTGAATAAAATGATATTCGGTATTGGGTCAGTTTGAAATATAATAAATTGAAAATCAAACTGTAACATAGATAAATGTTTCGATCCGCTTTGATCCGTTAATTGGAAAAAATAACCTCCCCCAAGTCTTTTTGATTTTGCTTCCTAAAATCCGGATACCAAATCTCAACAAATGATCATTAAGTATGATCAAAATCCTCAATCATTTTAAATGGCAAGAATCATGACATTAAACACAGACCAAATTTGGAAAAAATCTTCCGCATCTGATGACATTGACTATGAGGTCTTTGGTGAAGACCTACAATATGTGGAGGTGGAACTAGACCCGGAAGAAAGTGTTATTGCCGAAGCTGGTGCGCTGATGATGAAGCATCCAGATATCGAGATGAATACAATATTTGGCGATGGTAGCGGCCAGGAAAGTGGTTTGATGGGTAGCTTGCTTGGGGCAGGCAAGCGGTTACTGACCGGCGAAGGTTTATTTATGACCGTCTTCACTCACAAAGGGCTTGGCAAAGCAAAATTGTCCTTTGGCGCACCATATCCGGGAAGAATTATACCGGTTAACCTTGGCGAAATCGGGGGCGAACTCGTATGCCAAAAGGATAGCTTTCTTTGTGCTGCAAAAGGCGTCAGCGTTGGCATTCACCTGCAAAAACGTATCATGACCGGTCTGTTTGGCGGTGAAGGCTTCATTATGCAAAAGCTTGAAGGGGATGGTTGGGTTTTTGTCCATGCCGGTGGCGTATTGGCTCAAAAAGAACTGGCGCATGGGGAAGAACTGCATGTCGACACGGGTTGTGTCGCTGCATTTACTCAGGGTGTAGAAATGGACATTGTACGTGCCGGGAATATCAAGTCCATGCTGTTTGGCGGTGAAGGTGCATTTTATGCGCGGTTGCGCGGTCCAGGCGTGGTGCTTGTGCAATCGTTGCCATTTACGCGACTGGCCGGACGGGTTTTGGCAAACGCGAAAACCGGCAAGGGTGAAGGATCAATTCTTGGCAGCGTTGGTGATCTGCTGGATGGCGACGGTAGAAAAGGTTGGTAAGTGCCTGAAACCGCCCCTACCCTACATCAAGTACAATCTTAAAGGATTTGCCGTTTAAGCAACTTTGTTGATCAATGGCTGAAGTAAGGAATGTAAAGACGGGCTTTCCTGATTAAGATAGCGGATCAGGGCTTTTTCATTTTCATGAATGACACCATCACGTCCGATACGCTCTACCAGCCAGAAAGCCTCTGAGTTATCGACCGCCTCAGAAACTACGGCGGAGTTTGACAATTCCTCGTTCCTTGATTGCCAGGCATTTTCCATGGTTGTGTTGCCAAATACCTTGGATTTTCCGAGCATAACATCACCGATAGACGACAGGGATTTAGATAACATTCCAGCCACGTCTATAGATGTATCATCCAACCATTTTTCACGGCGAAATGCTTCATTGCGATCCAATGCTTCATAACCAGCTGTCATCATTAAATGTGCAGCAACCGCTTTGACAAATACATCATTCCACTCTGGATGATTTTCCGCATCAATTGTCTGATCATTTAGTTCAAACAAGATTTCAACTTCAGCCCGCGAAATCTCAACCCGCCCACCTGATCCAGCACCATACATAATACGCCTGATAAGTTTAGCCTCCGGCGCACCGATGATACCCGGCGTCAGATATTCGTTGTTCAACAGCTCTCCTTCGCCTTGCAACACTGCATGCTGGATTTCTTCCAGGGCAAATACGGTAATGCGCTCAGGTACATGGTGGGCACGTTCGATTAAACGGATCAGAAGTTCCAGCTCTGTATCAGATTTCAAATGACCATCTGTGATTATTTGGGCAATGACCCATTCGGCTTTGTCATCGGATAGATAACCTTCCGGTTTTGCCTGGTTGAGACAATGGTCAATCATGGCTTCCACGAAGAAGTAATCCCACTCCTGGCAGGTTTCCGCTACATCATTATTCAGACTAAACAATGCCTCTGCATTCATCTGACTAACTACCATGTCAGCGAAAACTTTATGACGAAGTTTCAAAACATCATCTGCATCTATTCTGGATGCGTTCTTTAAAACCTGACGGAAATCCATAGCTAATCCTTCTCGCGTGTAAGCGACTTGGATAACAAATTTGATTTTAGATTTGGCAAAGGAGCATGACAAAAAAACAGTTAACGCAAAACAGATCCCTTATTAAAGTTAGGTGTAGTCGGATTTTTCTCATTCTGATAATACACTGAAATGAACTTTAATGACCCACAAGACTGGACTTTTCCAGTTCCAATACTTTACGGCCCCGGTCGTTTAAAAGAGATTTCCAGGTTCTGTATTGAGGCTGGAATGCGTAACCCGCTTATCGTAACGGACGGTGGCAGTGCCCAATTACCTTTTATCGGAGCGCTTCAGTCTTACCTTGCAGAAGGAGGTCTTACCACTGCCGTTTTTTCAGGCATTTCTCCAAATCCGCAAGACCTTGAAGTAAGCATTGGAAAGGAAAAATTCCATCAAGGTAGCCATGATGGGGTCATTGCCATTGGCGGCGGAAGCGGCATGGATGGCGGAAAAGCAATCGCACTTGTTGCAAATAATGAAATCGATTTGTGGAAGTTTGAATATGATCAGGTTCCACCTGAAATTACTGCAAGCACTGCTTTTCCACCCTTGATCACGATTCCTACGACCGCAGGAACCGGTGCAGAAACCGAAAGCACCGCGATGATCACGGATACCAAAAAGCTGATGAAGTGGTGTGTCTGGCATCCACAACTTAAGCCGGCATTTGCTGTGCTGGACCCGGAACTTACTATTGGCCTACCAAAAAACCTGACAGCATGGACGGGGACAGATGCCCTTGTTCATGCAATTGAGGCATATTGTGTTCCCGGTTTTAATCCGCTCTGTGATGCAATGGCGCTTGAAGGTATGCGACTAATTTTCAATTGGCTGCCAGTTACTCATGAAGATCCGAATAACCTTGGTGCACGCGGTGCCATGCTCTCCGGTTCATGCCTAGCCGGTGTTGCGTTTTTAAAGGGGCTAGGCCTTGTCCACGCGATTTCACATATGATCGGTGCGGAATATGACACTCAGCACGGGTTGACCAACGCAATCATTCTCCCCGCCGCTTTGCGGTTCAATGAACCGGAAATTTCTGAGAAAATCAAACCGATGGCGAACACAGCAGGTTTAGCAGATACAAACTTTGATGCGTTTTATAATCATGTTTGCTTGTTGCTGGATCAATTGCAGATTCCCGTAACCTTGGTAGATATTGGTGTGCCAGAGGATTGCTCAGCGCGGATTGCACAAAAGGCGATAAAAGACAGCGCTGCAGCGACAAATCCGAGAAAACTGGATATTCAGGCAATTGAACTTGTGTTGAAAGATGCCATTGTTCATGGACGATAATCAGGGTTAGGCCGTAATATACCGAGCCCGTTTCAACAGGTACTTTAGGTGATCAGAAATCTAATACTCCTGTTCATAAAATATCCCGGCTTTGTTTTCACCGCCCTGACCTGCTTCTCCTCGCAATTTGATATTGCGACCGATACTTAGATCGATGGTTGCCTTGCCGGTTCCTGCAGAAGTGCCGCGCTCAACACCAACGTAAGTTTGATCATTGATATAACTGCCAACACCAACGGTTGTTTCCCCGGTTTCGCCATCGGTTCGCACATCCAAATCATCAACAGGGAGCAAATTTTGAAATCGATCCAGAAGAGAAGAATTGCCACCGGTTCCGGTCAGGGAGGCAATCGCCTGGGTGAGTTGGACTATTTGCAGCGGAGACAGGTTGGCGACATCACGATTGAATATCAATCGGGCAAACACTTCATCTTCCGCCAAGGCTGGTGAAGAAGAAAAACGAAACTGTGGTAGATTGGCCGGACCGGTAACTGTGATCAATATTGTTGTATCATCGGAAACTGTCTGCGCTGTCATATTTAAATCTGGAATCAATGAGCCAGTAAACGTGATTGCGCCACTGTTAAAATCCAACCGTTTACCGAGTATCGACAAGCGACCACGGCGCAAGTCAAACCCGCCAATTGTGCGGGGATTTTCAAGGTCACCCAAGATCCGAAGTGCACCGCCCATTTCCGCGTCAATACCTCGTCCTCGAATAAATATTTGATTTTCAGCGTTTAATTGAATATCCAGCCGCATCCCACCGCTTGAACCTGGTTGGTTGGGTTGTAAGCTTTCTGCCTGTTGCTCAACAGCGGAGGTTGCGTTCTTATGCGAAACGTTAAGTCTGGATATGCTTTCGGGGATCCTATCCGGGACGGTTATAACGGTTTTCTGCAAATTGACCGTTCCGCTTAGTAAAGGTGTTTGCGCCAAAGGGCCGGTTAAATTGAGATTAGCGTTTAGCTTGGTGTCTACTGTTGTATTATCTCGATAAACACCGTTTAGAATTCGAACATTAATATCTGCGGGAAATCCGGTTTGTGCTTCCGATTGGACGTTGCCGCTAACCTGCAACTGGCCACCGGTTGAGAGTTGGCCAGTCATCTGTTTAATGGTGATTAGCTTGCGCGCAAGTTCCAGACGCAAAGCAATCTGCTCAATTGCCACACCACTTTTTGCATGCACAAAACGGGCATTGGATGCGGTAACCAATCCATTGATAACCGGGTCTGCTGCGGAGCCGGATACGGATGCATTCACATTTGCACTGCCTGTTAAAGAAAGCCCACTCTCGCTTAATCGGGATGCCAAAAGAGAAAACGGAACTGTGCCTTTGAAGGCCAGATCAAGAACAGGTGTTTCACGAACCGCCACGCTACCAGATCCATTGAAACGCAGCTGTTGAGCACCAGTAACCGTCGTCGCTACCTGCAACAGATTTTGTTTAAATGTACCATCGGCTGAGACTTCCAGTCTTCCAATGCCAGCGTCAATTGTCTGCGCTGTTTCAGCCCGGTTCCATTTTAGATTGTAAGCAACATTGGGAGAGGAAGCGCTTCCGCTTGCAGTCACCCGGCCATTAACGCTTCCCCTAGCCTGCAACTCTTTTGCAAATTGATTGATGATTGAAGCGTTGATCTTTGACAGGTTTGCTACGACATTAAGCTCTTCTCCGACGGAGCCAGAAACACTTACCTGCCCGCCCCCGACGCTGACCCGTGTAGATTCTGTCCTTACGGTCCCTTCGCGAATTTTCAGTTCTGTTGGTGCTGCCAGAGACAAGGGAATGCCTTGTAATTTGCTATTAGCTTTATCCAACCGGATTAAAGTTGCACCATCAGCAAGCTTTACGCTTCCTGCCGTTGATATGGGGATCTCTTGATTGACGTTTGTCTGAACTTCAAATTTTGTCCATTCATCTTCACTTGCCAGTTGAACATCTGTCCTACCGATGAGCGTGTCTCCTGCACGCAATGATACCAAATCAATGCTGCCTGAAATGACGGGTGCATTGAGATAGTCTTCAATCTGAATTGCAGCATCAAGTTTTTCTACAATGAGGCTTTCACGTACAATGCTTGGGCTTTTCGCCTGAACGCGTACGGAAGGCTTATTATTTTGTGAAGTGAGCTGAATGTTCCCGGCAAGTGAGCCTTCAACCGGTTGCAGGAACAGTGCCGAGAGCGTTCCTAAATCTGGAAAGTCAAAATTGATGCGTCCATCAGGGTTATTGTTATGATCCAGATCGATCCTTCCCTGAACCAGATTATCAGCGTTCTTAAGTTCAATTGCATCTATCCGCCTGACACCATCAACAACCAGAATTCTTGCACCACCTGTTAAGGGAAGATCATCAATAGAACCGTCGATTTCTACTTTCATGTCCGGATTATCGATGGAAGCAATCCCACTTGCTTCCAGAACAAAGTCCGTCAACTTGTGTTGTTCAACCTGTATGACCTCGCTCGTCAGTTTCAATAATATTTCGGGCAAAGTTGGGGTGCCTGAAATATCCAACATCCCGTCTAGTTTTCCGGCCGCTTTTTCATTGATAGCGCTAACATCATTTAGGTTCAGCCGAATTGCGCCGCGCAACGTATCTTTATCGATGCCCATATTGCCAGCAACGGCTATATTGCTTCCATTGATAGAGACGTTCGAAATATCAGCTGATTCAGGAAGGTTCGCCTGAATATTCGCGCTCAATGTAACGCCGTCATCAGAGAGTTTTTGCAACCCGGCTGGAAGTGAAGCCGTGCGGATTTTTGCAAAAGCCTTAGCATTCAAAACCTGCGCCATGCGATCGAATTGCCCATCGGAACTAACGGTCAGCGCAGTGTTTTCAATCGCCAGGGAAGTCCAGGATACCTCAGAGGGCGTAAGCTTTCCTTTCACTTCCAGATAGGTTGGTAACGTGAGAATTTTATTCAGATTGTCATTGGATGAACGAATGGAACCAGTTTCTGCTGCCAATTGGTAAGACCCGGTATACTCGTAAAAATTGAAATCCGGGGATGTCCAAAACGCGCTCGTATTGTTGAAAACAAATCCAGAAGTCATAACCTGGGGAACAACAATCGAAGCTTCGACTTTGGACTTCTCAAACGGGCCTTTAACATCAAATGCAATGCTTTTAAGAACCAGTGCATCCAACCCCGGTATTATTTCTTCAGGAAAAGAAATTGCCCCTGATTTTGCAGTGATCCCGCCAGAAAGATCGTTTTCTCCATCCGGGTTCAATATACCCGTTGAAACTGCGTAAAACTTATCCGTGTTAACATTAGCCTCGTTGATGGTGAGAGATCCGTCTGTTGACTGCTCTACATCAATCGCAATGTTCATAGTGCCGGAAATGAGCGATCGAAGTGCCGGCGGCATAAGCCTGGATGGCGTGCCGTTACCTGCAATTACCAGACGCCGATTTGCGCCCTCTTCCACAAGCGTTCCCTTAATATCGAGAACCCTGTCGGACGAAGATTGAGCTTCAGCAGACATATTCAAGTCTGAAAAAGAGCCATTGGCATTGATTTTCACAGCAAGTTCTGGTTTGCCGGGTAATTCTGCCAAGTTCGACAAAAGTCCGTCTTTTGCCTCGCTGTAATCCAGATTGACATTGAGCTTTTCCGCTCCCTGATCAAAATCAAGCAGAAATTTCAAAACGTCCGCTTCCCGTCCAATACGCAGGACATTCAGGTTTGTAGAAGCACGTTTCAACGATGCATCAATATCAATCTTGCCTGAAAGGCTTAGACGCGCTTCTGTATTTGCAATGACGGGAGAAAGTTTCAACTCCTCAAGTCGAAATTCGCCAATATTTATATTTAGAGGCAATCCTTCAGCCGGTTGGCTATCTTCCTCCGGTTTTGGCTGCCTTAAAAGCTCAACTTTACTGATTGTGATAGCCTCGGCATTGAGGGTACGGCCAAGCAAGGCAGTCATCGACCAATCTGCCGAAACATTTTGAATATTCGCATAGACCCCGTCGGAGTCGCTTAGGATGATTTCTTCGACAGTGGTTTTGCCGGTCCAAACGTTACGGATACCGTTTATCTGGATGCCTCTGCTATCGTTTGAAGCTATGTTTGAAACCAGCTTCTCAGCAACCGTAAGACCCGGCCCGGTCGCCGTTAAAAATCCAAAAATCCCAAACACGATTACGGATAGAACGCCTAGCGCAAGGGCGCTTCTGCTCCACCAATTTACTTGCCGCTTTTCCAAAGGATCAGGCCTCGTAGCCGAATTCATTGTGAATCTTTATAACACCTATCTGAAAACAGACAGATAGGTTTAATTTGTAAATCAAAAGGCCTGACCAATTCCTGCATATATGCCGAAACTATCCTCACCGGGACGCCGATCAATCGGAATACCAATGTCCAAACGCAAAGGACCAACGGCTGTTTTATATCGCAAGCCCGCTCCAACGCCGTAGCGCATGTCAGAAAAATCAAATCCTGTGTCTTGAGAAACACTGCCCGCATCAACAAACGGGACTATACCTAACTTATCTGTAATTTGAATGCGGGCTTCAAGTGACATTTCCAAAATTGAGCGCCCACCTGTCAAATCGCCGGTTGCGTCGCGTGGCCCAACCGCCTGAAATGTAAATCCGCGCACCGACCCGCCACCACCTGCATAAAAACGCCTGTCTGCCGGAATATTATTAAGATCGGCGCCCACAATAGTGCCTACAGATGCACGGGCAGCGATTGTAAGGAACTCGGATGCCTTTGGCGTGTGATAAATTGATCCGGTTACCCGCGCTTTTACAAAGCTGCTTTGTGTTTCCAGATCATGGGCAGGCTCTAGCAAAATTGACAACCTGCTGCCCGTTGTCGGGTCAAGCCGATCATTGCTACCATCATAGGCATATTCAATTGGCGCACTGAATATCAGATGATTTGTCTCAACTCCTGCGTCAGTAATTTCTGACCATTCAGCGTCCAGTGCAACAGAGAGTGTCTGCTTTTCATCGAGGCGATAGTTTATGCCGAAACCGCCACTCACTGACTGGCTCTCAAAAGCATCATAGTTTTCGCTTGCAGCTTTTATATTTGCTGTAAAGGTTGCGCCAGGTATCGGTGTTCCCGGCTTTTCAAAAAGAATCGCAGAATTAAAATTGATGTTTGAAAGGTCGCTGATTTCATCCAATCGGCTGGCACCCAGTTCAATACGAAGGTTCTCGCCCCGCCCGTATAAATTTCTATGTCCCCAGTATCCTTCAACACCAGCGCCTTCTGAATTTGAATAGGTCGTACCCACGCCAAAATAACGCATTTTACGTTCAGTCACTTCGATAATGACCGGCAGTCCACCAGCACTATCTAACTGATCGCCCTCTGTTACAGTGACTGAATTAAATAAGTTGAGATCTAAAAGCCGTGCTCGCGCTTTTGCTAGCAGAGCAGGCGAGTAGTTATTGCCGGGTTCAATCAATACTTGTTGACGAATAAAGTCGGCATCGACTGCTTCAGCACCTTTGACAATAACTTCTCCAATTGAAGCCATGGGCCCAGATAAATATTGAATATAAATATCCAACAATCCGGTATCATGATCTGCTTCAACTGATGTGTCGACAATCTCGGCAAGAGGGTATCCCTGTTGGCGCAATTCAGCGACAATCTTATCCTGTGATTCTATTATCAAATTTGATGACGCAGGAACGCCTGAGTAAATACCAAATTCTTCCAAGTTCAGTCCGGCATCGCCCTGCAAACGTATATCGCCAAATGTGAACTTTCTTCCTGCAACTATAGAAATAGTGACCGGGACTGTTTCTCCTGTCCCAATTTCGCTTGTTGGTGGTATTTGATCTGCTGGCCGTCCATCCACATAAATCGTTACCAATGCGGAGTAATGTGCCAATTCAAACAGGGATCCAATCAAAAGATCCCGGTCAGAACGCGCTTTGGTCAATAGCCCAAGCGAACCGGAAACCGGACGCGATTGATCCGCAAACAAGGCGGAGCGATTCTTTATGAATTCCTCTTCGCTGGTATCAAGGCCCTTAATGTCAAAACTGACCGTGTAGAACAGCGGATCGACGACCGCTATATCCTCAGTTTTTTCTTCCTGTTTCTTTGAGCCAAACAGCTCAAATGCATGGGATTTACCGGCTAAATGGCTATCTGCAAAGGCGAGCCATACGAACACAGCCAGATGCAGGCAGAAGAGGCCGCGCACCAAACTCAATATTTGGACACCAAATCTGTACAATAGCTGCGGCATGAGTGCGATTTGCGTCCCTTGAAGCAAGTTGAATACAAACGGGGATTTATACCCTCAAATTTTGCTAAACTTATATCAAGGTCCGGTATGGATAGATAGATGGATGCCGCTAAACGTGTAAATTACAGTGAATCTTCAAATGCTGCAGTCAAATCTGATAGTTAGCGAAGATATGAATGAAAGAGAATAACGCCAGTAACAATCTTCGGCGTTTTTTGGATGCCATCAGGCAAAGCGTACGTACTGCTATTTATCGTACGCTAAAAAAAACAAACCCGGGGCAATCTGCCTTCGGCAGTATGTCCCGAGCCTAATTAATCAGCACAATAACGCTTATCGTGTTGTGCGAGCAACGTGAGGAATGTCACCGCTGTTGATGCCCAAATCGTCAAGTTCGCGATTTGATAGTGCATTTAGTTCAGTAACTGTACGACGGTAGTTGCGCCATTTTCTGAAAGAGCCGATCATGTTCATTTTAACATCTCCAATGTTCGTGTGTGTGTGTGTGACCAGAATATAGGTGCAAACATCAACATATTCGAATGCAATTCCGGAAACTCAGATATGCAATTTCTGCACGGCAGATTTTGGATTTAATTAAGGATTTTTAAAGGAAATATTCTGGCTGAATCTTGCCATCCTGCTTTTTGTAAGGCCGGATAATATGGATTGATTTCCCGGACATACAAAACAAACTTTTCATTCGACCCCCTGTTGTTTATAAGCGCTTTAAAAGATGAAAATAATCAAAGGGGTGAGCCGTGGCAGGCCATTCAAAATTTAAAAACATAATGCATCGCAAAGGTCGGCAGGATGCTATCCGCTCAAAGATGTTCTCCAGGCTTTCCAAGGAAGTTACCGTTGCGGTGAAAATGGGCGGAGGGGTTACTGATCCTGACATGAACCCTCGGCTGCGATTGGCAATACAAAATGCCAAAGGGCAATCCATGCCCAAAGACAATATCCAGCGTGCTGTAAACAAGGGTGTTGGTGGCGAGGGTGAAGACTATGAAGAAATCCGTTACGAAGGCTATGGGCCCGGTGGCGTGGCTGTCATCGTAGAAGCGCTTACTGATAACAAGAATCGGTCTGCGGCAAATATTCGTACCGCGTTCACCAAGAATGGCGGACAAATGGGAGAGACCGGCTCAGTTTCGTTCATGTTCGATCGCATGGGTGAGGTAACATACAAAGCTGATGCTGGTAGTGAAGACGACGTTATGGAAGCAGCTATAATGGCGGGCGCTGATGATGTGACCAGCGATGAGGACGGACATACCGTTCTGTGCCAGTTTGATAACTTTGGTGAGGTCACCAAGAATCTCGAAGAAGCATTGGGAGAAGCAGAAAGCGTAAAGCCGATCTGGAAACCTCAGAACAATGTTCCGGTTGATGAAGAAAAAGGTGGCACACTACTCAAGTTGCTCGATGCACTTGAAGAAGATGACGATGTGCAAAACGTCTATTCCAATTTTGAAATTGACGATGAAGTGATGGCCAAATTGTCGGATTAGACTGCTCCAAGTGCTTTATGCTCTAATTTTAAGGAGCGTACTTAGCGGATAATACTATCCAGAAGCGGTAGCGAGATTATCGCCGAACACAATATAAAAACGAATGCCACGGTTCGGTAAACTGTTTCGCTTGCCGCAGAGAAGAACCGTGCGCCGATTAAAATTCCCACGAAGTATACGGGAACGCATATTAGCCCTCTCAAAACCGATTCTACTGTATAAATATCACCAAATATGTATCCAACGATCACAATCAAATCTGTCAAAAACAAATAATAAATCATGTTCGCACGGATTGATATCGCCTTTGCTGTGCTGGCTAACCAGTAAACCAGGACAGGAGGACCAGGCAGGGCAGCGGCAGCTCCCATAAAGCCCCCTAGTCCACCAAAGCTGAACGATACCGGTGCGCTACGTGAGCCGGTGTATTTCCACCCACTCCAAAGGATCGCGACAGCTATTAAGATGCTGATCGATATAAACCAGCGAAGTGCAATCGGATCACCTGTTTTCAATACCCATACACCGAGTGGAACGAAAAGAGCGTAGCCAAACAAGATTGGTAACACTTCCCGCCAAACAACATTCTTTCTTGCCCCCCAAACCAAGGTAAGCGTCGGTAAAGCATCAAGAATTGTGAGCATGGCCAATGAGGTGAGCGGAGAAAAAATGGCGGCTGTCGAGGGACCAATGATCATGCCAGAGCCAAAGCCCGAAAACCCGCGAACGATCCCGGTAACAAAGACAATGCCCATGACAACGAACATTGCTGTTTCCTGAGCCAGGGTAACAGCGTTGTCGAGGGTAAAAGCGATCGTGGTCAAGTTTTTGACTTTGCCTGTTTTTCTAAAATGGAAAGCGCGGCACTACTGCGCAAATGCAAGTCCTGTTGTGGAAAGGGAATCTCAATGTTTGCTGCGCGCAACTCTTTCAAGATCGAGAAACGTAATGCACTTTGAACCGAAACCATCCAGTTAATATCGCCAATAAAACAGCGAAGGCTGAAATCCAGTGAACTTGCGCCAAATTCAACGAAATATACAACCGGCGCCGGACGCCCAAGCACCATTTTATGTTCGCTAGCGCATCTCAGCAGAATTTCTTCCACCTGCTCCGGATCGCTGTCATAGGACACTCCAATATTGACGATAATCCGGCCCGACTTGCTGCCATGCGTCCAATTGGTCACGTTATCCGTAATCAGCGCTGAATTAGGTACAATAACCATTGAACGATCGAAGGTTTCGATCTCAGTTGAGCGTACCGAAATCTTTTTTACATATCCTTCCGCACCTGTCGTTTTAACCCAATCACCGGCTTTGATTGGTCGTTCCGCCAACAAGATCAATCCGGACACAAAATTGCTGACAATACTTTGAAGACCAAAGCCAACGCCAACCGACAATGCGCCGGCAACTATTGCAAGGCTTGAAAGATCAAATCCAGCAGCCGAAATAGCCAGGATCGCTGCAATAAGAAATCCGGTATAGCCAAAGACAGTTGAGATCGAATTGCTGATCCCAATATCAAGATTGGTTGTCGGTAAAAACTTGTTGTTCAGCCAATTGCGAAGGGCAATGGTGATCCAATACCCTAAAAAGAACAATACCACCGCCAGTAAGACGGTAGAAACTGAAATAGTTAATCCACCGATTTCAAATCCGAAAAACAGCCTTTTGAAGATTTCAAAGAAATCATCAGTACGGTATCCCCATGGCAAGAGCAGCAACACTCCCGCTGCCACATAAACCAAGAGCTTCAGCAATCCGTTGCTAAGGATAATTGCCTGGCCTGCACCTCCCATCACACTTTGCGCCTGATTTTGCTCTGGTTCAGAAGCAATCGAGGCCGCGGAAAGCTGTAAGAATACAAAATCAATAAATCTAAGCATCAACCAGCTAGATAAGACTACTACGATACCAAATAATAATTGCTCGCTCAAAAACTCAGCGAAAGCGATATAACCGGTAAAGGTTGATGCAAGTATGAGCAGCGTAACCAGCCAGAATATTCTGCTGAGATATCGCCAGAAAATTGATGAGACCCGTCTTTGACCGTCAGTTATTTGTTTTCGGTCTTTGCGGTCAATGCCAAGCGCCCCAAGTCCTACTCCACCAAGTACCAGTGCGAAAATCACGCTAAAGCCAACGCTTACCTCTAACGGCAAGACAAGGGTAATGGCAGTCCGATTTAGGATGTAAACCCCAATCGCAATAATTATACCGATTGTAAGGAATTGATAAATCTTGACAGCAGCGTTGTCACCAATATCCGCAATACGATTATATCCACTGGCGGGCGACAGATATACATTGAAAAGAGTGTAAACAGTAATCAAGAATCCGATTGCGATTACCGCTTCTTGTAGCAACTCATCCAGCCTACTTGTAAACAGATCAAGCTCAGAGAAAATCAAGTAGATCGCGAAGAAGTAAACTGCAGGTAACAATCCATTACAAATATATTTTATAAATCCATGAACTGCAGCATTCGATTTTTGTACGCTAAAAACTGATTCTTCAGATTTTATTCGATCACCAATGAAGCGCCGCAAACGCAGAAAAAGCAAAGTCGCGATTATCAGAAAAAAAACAAGAGACAAAGGTACACGTATATCACTACCTATTTTCACTGCGAAAACAGCGGCGGAGTCGCGAACCAAAAACCCTAGGCTTTTATAAGAACCATCAATACCCGTAACGAATTTTTGCCAGAAATTAGCTGTTGTCAGGCCCTTTGTTCTCCCAGTGATGGATTGTACAAACCGCTGGTATCTGCTGTCGGCAATTCGTTCTCGCAATTGCGACGCCCGGACATCTGCAAGTTTTGCGCGCTTTAGCTCTGCATCCAGCTTTGAGAAATTATCCGCAACCGACTGGCGTTGTGCCTCTACCTGGGGCGATTCGGCAGGCTGTCCCTCTTCGGGAGCAGTGCCAAGCTCTTTTAACTGTGTCGTAAGTTGATCAACTTGCACTTGTAGGCGTTGCACTTCACGCTGTGCTGCGTCTCTCAGCAATCCTGTATCGACAAACAACCGATCAAGATCGGTTTCGGTCACACCTTCGCGAGAAACTGCCTGCTCGGTTGTATCAAGGATACCGGCCCATGCGACAGGATCGGACAAGGGGCTACTTGCGGCCGGTGCACGAAGATTTTTAATCGGTGTCCCAGGTAAATTGGATACCTCGGCATAAGCAAATTGCCATGAAAACATAACGGCTAAAAATGCCAATGCAATTATTCTTGCGATCATTCCATCTCCGATACGTAGTGCATGCAATTTTAGAAATGCAGGTTATCAGCACAGTATGCAAGACCACATCAGTCGGATAACCTGATTTGTCTACAATTCTTCTTTTGTATCGAAATTTGGAAGTAGGAAAGCAGAATCTGTTTTATCGCGCAGTTGTGACTTTGAACCCTTCTTTGCGCAGCAAGTTAACCATTCCATCATCGCCCGGCAGGTGCAAAGCGCCCACTGCGATAAAGCTTGAACCCCCTGCCAAAATAGGCCTTGCTCGCTCAACCATAGTGAGATTTCGCTTGGTGATCAAAGCTTCCTGAAATTCAGCCATTCCTTCTGCATTGCCAGTTTCTGGCATAATGATACGCATTAACGGGAAGACAAGATTTATCTTTTCTTCCAGATAGAGGATTTTCATTGTCTCGATCATATCAAGCGCACGAGATCCAGCCATCAGAGTTTCTTCAAGTGCGGCAATATGAAATTCGGCTGGCAACGAAGCAATGGCTTCAAGTTGTTCTGCGGTGGTTTCCAGGCCTTTTACTGATCGATTATTGTCTTTGGCAAAGTCTGCCAAAACCTGATCAAGTACCCGTTCACCTCTTGTCTTTCGCTGGATTTCACAGACCGGTAGCGAGACCATCGTCGCTATTAGCCATGGCTGCATTCTGTCTGCGATTTCGATAGACAGTCCGCGGGTTGCAACAGCTTCAGCCAGTTCGTCCTCAAGATCATCAATAACAAGATCGCGCAGTGTACCGTCTTGCAGCATCGTTAGATGTGTAAGACTAGCCATTGCATTCATTGTAGCTTGGGGGTCAAGGGCATCCACCGATTCAACCACGAGCGTTTCTGATGCAAGGATTGCATCCTTGGCATCTTCTGGAATCGTCGAAATCCTAGGGTCCGACATATGCATCGTGCCATAGAGCCAGGACGGAGCTAGCCCATCCTTTTCAATTTTCCAGAATATTGATTCAGCGTTTGTAACTTCGGCGCCCTGCGAAATAACAGTTTCGTAGGCGGAAGGTCGCTCGCTCTCAAGTTCGATCAGCAGATTTTTTCCAACACATGCATTTGCTTGTGTCGCGTCAGCTGGTTTAACTGCCAAAAAGCTCGCAAAGAACATCAAAAGTAGCGTCATTTTCATCAACCCGATGTAAATAAGCGCCGTCTGCGACCAATCTTGTTTGCGTTCCAACTGCATGATTTTCTTCCTGTTCCGGTCTTTATTGCCATAAAACCTATAAAAATGGCCCTAAAGCAGTCGGTATATAAATTGTTAACAAATAATTCCGATAGCCTATTAAGCGCGCGGATGCGCTTTGTCATAAACATCCAGTAAGCGTTGGGTATCAACGGCTGTATAAATCTGAGTTGTTGACAAACTAGCGTGTCCCAACAATTCCTGAATGGTTCGCAGATCACCACCACTACCTAACAAATGGGTTGCAAAGGAATGCCGCAAAGCATGTGGTGTAGCATTATCGGGTAGTCCAAGTGCTGAACGCAGAACTCGCATATTTTTTTGAACTATGGCCGGTTGTAATACGCCGCCCTTTGCACCCCGGAAAAACTGGTTCATCTGCTTCAAAGACATATGGACAAAGCGCAAGATACGCTTCCACGGCATCCGCCACTTGACGCAGGACCGGTATGAGCCTAGTCACACCACCTTTACCGGTCACGGAAATAGTTCCACTTTTTGCAGTTTTCAGCATGTTTGATGTAAGGGATAAGGCTTCGCCTATCCGCATGCCACATCCATACATCAGTGCCATGAGGGATGCATCACGAGCCGCAATCCAAGGTTCTGTTGCCAATTGCTGACCGGGATCTGTCAAGCGTAGGGCCTGCGATGCTGGGAGTGCTTTTGGTAGGGTCTTGGGTTGCTTTGGTGAGCGGGTTGCGGAAAGTCCTGCCGAATTTGCCAAGCCCTTCTTTTCCAGAAACCGAACAAACGAGCGAATTCCGGCAAGCCCGCGCCCCAATGATCTTAGGCCTGCACCTTCCTGCCTGCGGCGGGCTAAAAAACCGCGCATATCCATCGGCTTGAGATCTGCCAGGTCGAAGACTTCAGCCGGATGCCCAACGTGACCGGTAAGGTATTGCAGGAATTGCCGCACATCACGCTCATAGGCATCCAGTGTTTTTGCAGACATGCGGCGCTCAATAGACAACCAGTCAAGCCAGCTCTGCCGTTCGCGTGCCAAATCCGGCGCGCAAAAGATCAGAAATTCTTCAGTGTCAGCGTTCTTCGCCATTTTCGGAATCCAGGATCAAGACACGTTGCCCCTACCCTAAGAAAAGCCGGTTATGATTTGTTTAACCGATAGATTGCCCGGTTTTTGCCCAATCTGAAAGAAACGCTTCAAGGCCTTTGTCAGTCAGTGGATGTTTCACCAGTGCTTTCAACGTTGAAGGTGGGACAGTAGCCACGTCAGCACCAGCAAGTGCTGCGTCTTTCACATGGTTCACGCTTCGAATCGATGCTGCAAGAATTTGCGTCTGGAAATCGTAGTTGTCGTAAATCGTGCGAATATCTTCGATTAGTTCCATGCCATCGATCGCCATATCATCAAGCCTGCCGATGAACGGAGAGATAAATGTTGCGCCAGCCTTTGCGGCCAAAAGTGCCTGATTGGCTGAAAAGCATAGCGTTACATTTGTCTTATGCCCGTTTGAGGTAAGCATTTTGCAGGCTTTCAGACCATCCATGGTAAGCGGTAGTTTGATACAGATATTATCTGCAATCGTGGCAAGAACCGCTGCCTCTTTCATCATGCCATCAAAATCTGTAGCGGCTACCTCGGCAGAAACCGGCCCATCCGTGATGGAACAAATCTCTTTGGTAACCTCTATAATATCGCGGCCGGATTTTAGGATTAGAGAAGGATTGGTAGTAACGCCATCCAGCAAACCCGTATCAGCAAGATCGCGAATTTCATCCACATCTGCGGTATCAACAAAAAACTTCATTTCCGTGTGCCCTTTCGTTTCGCCCGGAATCGTCTTACGCATTATCGAAATCTTGCATTCGGTTCAAATCATTTGAGCAATTTGGTGTCTAAAACACAAACAGTCCTGGTTCTTTTGCCCATCCCGACGCAGGGTCCCTACACCTATGCGGTGCCTGAGGGACTTCAACTGTCGCCTGGTGATTACGTGCAGGTTCCGCTTGGTCCAAGACAAATCGCTGCCGTGGTCTGGGACGGCGAAGCTGCAACCCTCGACCAAAAAAAGCTTAAAGCAGTCATCAAGAAGTTTGATTGTCCGGCAATGGCTTCGGATATGCGGCGCTTTATTGAATGGATGGCGAATTACACACTCAGCGCGCCGGGCATGGTGCTAAAAATGGCATTGCGTGTTCCAGCTGCTCTTGATCCTGAACCACCCCTGCCCGGTTATCGATTTACTGAGCACTGCCCGGACCGAATGACTTCGGCACGCAGACTGGTTTTAGCATTTGCTGATCACGGGCTGAGCTGGACTAAATCGGGCCTTGCCCATGCTGCAGGAGTAACCCCCTCCGTAATTGACGGTCTGGTGAAGCAAAATGTTCTTCAACCAATTGAAATTCCAGCACGAACTTTACATGCTGAACCAGATCCTGAATATGCAAGTGTTGCTCTAAGCCCTGATCAAAAAACCAATTCAGAAATCCTGATTGAAAATTTCAAATCCCAAAAGACAGGTGTCACGCTACTTGAAGGGGTTACCGGCTCAGGAAAGACGGAGGTATATTTTGAGGCCCTTGCAGAGTGTATCCGTAACGGTAAACAGGCATTGGTTCTAATTCCAGAAATTGCCCTGACCAGTACACTTCTCAAACGTTTCGAAAACCGCTTTGGTTCGCCGCCAGCTGAATGGCATTCGGACATTCCTCCCAACCGGCGAGAAAAAATCTGGCGGCAGGTTGCCACCGGGCAATTGCGAGTGGTGGCCGGCGCGCGTTCAGCTCTCTTTCTTCCTTTTTGCGATCTTGGACTGATCATTGTAGATGAAGAACACGACCTGGCTTACAAGCAGGAAGACCGGGTATTTTACAATGCGCGTGATATGGCAGTGGTTCGGGGTAATTTCGCAAATGCGCCGATTATCCTTTGTTCGGCAACACCATCTGTGGAAAGCAGAGTAAATGCCGATCTTGAGCGCTATTCGTTTGCCAAGTTGCAAAACCGATTCGGTGAAGCTGCATTGCCAGACCTCAGTGCAATTGATCTACGCAGAAATCCACCAGCACCTGGAAAATTTCTGTCACCTATCCTGACTGATGCAATTGCCAAGACACTGAAGAAAGAAGAACAAAGCCTGCTGTTTTTGAACCGTCGTGGCTATGCTCCCCTTACCCTTTGCCGGGTCTGTGGACATCGATTTGAGTGTCAAAACTGTTCGGCATGGCTCGTTGAACACAGGTTCAGGAATATCTTACAATGCCATCATTGCGGCGAAACCCAGCCAACACCTGAAGCCTGCCCGAGTTGCGGAGCGCTTGATCATCTGGTGGCTTGTGGGCCCGGTGTTGAACGTCTAGCGGAAGAAGTGCTTGAACAATTCCCCGAAGCACGAACGATTGTCCTATCTTCAGATATGATGGGTGGCGCAAAACGATTGCGACTTGAATTGGAAGCAATTGCCAAGGGGGAAGCTGATATCATAATCGGCACGCAACTGGTTGCCAAAGGCCATAATTTTCCATTGATGACACTTGTGGGTGTTGTGGACGCTGATCTTGGGTTGGCAAACGGTGATCCGCGTGCTGCTGAGAGGACGTTTCAACTGCTTTATCAGGTGACAGGCCGCGCAGGCCGCTCTGGTGCGTCCGCCAAGGGAATTCTACAAAGCTATCAACCGGACCATCCGGTTATTGCTTCGATACTTTCCGGCGATCGCGAAGGATTCTACAATCGTGAGATTGAAGCTCGCAAGCAAACCAGCCTGCCGCCATTTGGCCGGCTCGCTGCGGTCATTATTTCTGGCAAAGATCGCCGGGAAAGCGAACAGTACGCCAGAAACCTACGTCTCGCTGCACCGCAAACAAAAGAAGTTCGCGTGCTAGGACCGGCAGAAGCACCGCTTGCGATGATACGCGGCAGATATAGATACCGCATCTTGGTTCATTCCCCGCGCAATTTTCAACTTCAAGACTGGCTGCGCGGCTGGTTTTCCAATGCACCAAAGCCACACGGTAGTATTCGCATGCAAATCGATATTGACCCTCAGAGTTTCGTATAATGGCGGCCCCAGTATTTCGATTTGCTCCTAGCCCAAATGGTGAACTGCATTTGGGTCATGCCTATTCTGCGCTGCTGAACTTGAAAATGGCGCGTGAGACGGACGGGAAAATTCTGCTTCGAATAGAGGACATTGATATCACGCGATGCACCCAGGAACTCGAAAAACAAATGCTCGAGGATCTGGAGTGGATCGGATTTGAATGGGACGAACCGCCCCGCCGTCAATCAGAAAACCTCAGTGATTATCGCGATGCGTTGTTAGAGCTTGAAAGAAATGGATTGATCTATCCATCTTTGATGTCACGAGCAGAAATAAGAGCGCAAATTGCAGAACTGGAATCAAACCAGACTGTATGGCCGAGAGATCCTGACGGTTCACCGATATATCCGGGAAATGAACGAGAAAAATTGCCGATTGATCGTCCGCTTCTGGAATCCACACTGGGTAAGTTTAATATCCGACTTGATGTGGAGACCGCGATGCTGCTTTCCGGCACCGAATTAAACTGGCAGGAAAGCGGTGCCGGTCCCCGTGGAGAGACAGGCGAAACCCCCGCGGACCCAAAACAATGGGGCGATGTTATTCTTGCGCGAAAAGATACGCCAACAAGTTATCATCTGGCTTGTGTTGTGGATGATGAATTACAAGGCATTACTCACATTGTCCGGGGGCAAGACTTATTCTACGCGACCGCCATCCACCGATTGCTCCAATATGTGCTGGATTTACCGGAACCGATTTATCATCATCACGCTTTGGTGCTGGATACAGGTGGTCAAAAACTTTCTAAATCCAGGCACGACACGAGCCTGCGACAACTAAGAGAAAGTGGTATCAGTGTCAAAGAGCTTAAGGACCTGATCAAACTTCCATGATCTATGAAAGGACTGTTACTTTATGCGCACTATTCTGATTACTGGCTGCTCCTCGGGAATAGGAGAGGCCTGCGCGTTGCGCCTGAAGGAAGATGGCTGGCAAGTGCATGCTACAGCCCGCAAACCTGAAGATATTGACCGCCTGAAATCACACGGTCTTTTCGCCCATTATCTCGACTATTCAGATACCACCTCTATTCATGCATGCGTTAAAGCAGTTCGGGAACAAACAGGTGACGAATTACATGCACTGTTTAACAATGGAGCCTATGGTCAACCCGGCGCGTTGGAAGATTTGCCAACTGATGTTTTACGGGAGCAATTTGAGGCCAATTTTTTTGGATGGCATGAATTAACGTTGCTGGTACTGCCTTTAATGCGTGCGCAAGGCCATGGACGCCTGGTTCATTGTTCTTCAATTCTGGGTTGGATCGCTGCTCCTTATCGCGGGACCTATAATGCAAGTAAATTCGCCCTCGAGGGGTGGGCTGGAACCTTGCGTCAGGAACTCATCGGCTCTGGTATTCATGTTAGCCTGATTGAACCGGGACCAATCGCGACGAAGTTTTCAGAAAACGGTCTTACCAAGTTTCTTGAACACATTGATCCATCAAGCTCGATCCATTCCAAAGCCTATGAGAACGAACTGAGACGTCTGCGTAAGCAAAGTAAAAGTGAAATCGGGCGATTTACACTTCCTGCAAATGCGGTTTACTCGAAACTGAAACATGCATTGGATTCTGAATATCCAAAGGCGCATTATCCGCTTACGATACCCACCCACGTGATGAACCTCGCACGGCGAATTTTGCCAACCCGATTGCTCGACCGGATCATTGTGCGTAATACATGAGACCAGTTACCCGCTAGAAAATGAACTTTACAGTAACGAACCCACCGATCAACAAGATCATGCCAAGCGTGAACATCATTCCAAGCCGTTTTTCGATGAATTCACGGACGGGCTCACCAAACCAATAAAGTAAGGCTGACACAAGAAAGAACCTCAGTCCTCGGCCAATGACACTGACAATGGCAAACGTGATCAGGTTTAACCCCGTTGCACCTGAAAATATCGTCAATACTTTGTATGGAAACGGAGTAATCGCAGCAAAAAATACGCCCCATCCGCCCCAGGTGTTATACCAGTCACTTATCTTTTCAAAAGAATCTGCTTTACCGTAAAATGCTAGAACCGGTTCACCAATCGCTTCGTATAAAAATGCTCCGATGAAATAGCCCAGAAACGCTCCCAAAACGGAGCCTATGGTGCATATTGTAGCGTAAAAAATCCACTTATGGCGCTTAGCCAGCACCATCGGAATCAAAAGCACATCAGGTGGAATTGGAAAGACTGAACTTTCTACAAATGATACACCGGATAGAACCCAACTGGCCCGCTTATGTCTGGCAAGTTGAAACACGTAATCATAAAGTCTTCGAATCATTTTTAGTCCTCAACCGCCCACATTTTCCAGCCATAAGGCATGTCGATCGACAACATAAGGCTGATCGGTTGTAGTTTCTTTAACGCGGCCCAATTTTCGCTACGAATTTGATTGACCCCGAATAATCGGTGACTATAGTCGCGAAGTCTCTGTCAGCCCCTCTGGCGGAATTGGTAGACGCGCGGGATTCAAAATCCCGTTTCTTCGGAAGTGCCGGTTCGATTCCGGCGGGGGGCACCAAGAATTCTTCTCATAGAATCACATGGAATAATATTTTCGTTAAAAATCAACCTATTGAACGAAACATGTGAACATGCGCGAACATAGTCGCTCACTGTACCGCCATTGATTTGGGGGTATTTCTGGGGGTATAATCTATTTTAGAAACTCGATACCCCCAATTTTTCAGAAAGGCTCGCATATGAGCATTTCAGATTTCGAAGCAAAAAAAGCAAAACCCACTAAAAAGCCGTACAAGATGTTCGATGGCGGTGGTCTGTATCTTCACGTTCAGCCCACAGGCTCCAAGCTTTGGAAGCAGAAATATCGCTTTAACAAGAAGGAAAAAGTGCTCTCATTTGGTAAATATCCGACTGTCTCAATCGCTCAGGCACGGAAACTTAGGGACGAGGCAAAGGAAAAGATTGCAGACGGAACAGATCCCAGCGTTGAGAAGCGTCTTGCCAAGATCGCAGCAGAAACAGCCTCACGTCAAACCTTTGGACTGATCGCAGAAGAGTACTTGCAAAACCTGGAAGCAAACGGTGCCGCAGCAGCTACACTGAAAAAGACGAGCTGGTTATTGCAAGACTTGGCGTCATCACTGAGCAAGCGCCCGATCAAGGAAATTTCGGCAGCGGAAATTCTTCACGTATTAAAGAAAGTGGAGGAGACCGGGCGAAGGGAAACCGCTAAGCGTCTGCGCGGAACCATAGGCAGTGTGTTTAGATTGGCAATCGTTACGTTAAGAGCCGAGACGGACCCAACAACTGCTCTACAGGGCGCTCTATTGGCCCCGAAAGTCAAAGGACGATCTGCGATTATTAGTGAACCCAAATTGGGTGCACTACTAAGAGCCATTGATGACTATGATGGTTGGCCAATCATTTCATATGCTCTCAATTTCTTGATGCTCACCTGTGTCCGACCTGGAGAGGTTCGTGGCGCGCTAAAAGCAGAGTTCGATCTCAAAAATGCAAAATGGGAAATCCCTGCTGAGCGTATGAAAATGCGACAATCCCATTCAGTGCCATTGTCCCGGCAAGCAATTTCCATCTTGGAGCAAGCATTTGAATTACCGGACAACTCTAGACACGTATTCCCATCTCTTCGCTCGAGTGAAAGGCCCTTGTCTGACAATTCCTTCAATGCTGCGCTTAGAAGAATGGGATATACAAAAGAAGAAGTGACTGCGCATGGTTTTCGGGTGTCAGCTAGTTCGATACTCAACAACAGGGGAATAGATGGTGATGTCGTTGAAGCCATCCTTGCCCATCAAGACAAGAACACCATAAGGCGAACTTACAATCGAGCGACATACTGGGAGCAACGCCAGGAAGTAATGCAACAGTGGGCAGACATGCTGGATGATTTCCGGAAACGTTAAGCTGATTGCTCTTGCTGAAAAGTTGCCAACTTCAAATTTTACTGACATCCTCATGTTGTCCCATGGAGGCATAACGCAACCAAGGGCGTCTCGAGATGCTCT
>JBCCBE010000093.1:0-13170 GCA_039814425.1 Pseudomonadota bacterium | reverse complement strand
GGCGCTAAAATCTCACTTCAATATGTCAGTTATCTCAATGCAATTTTGCTAGCTGGATTTGGCCTTTATCTGTTTTTCCAGGGTGTCACCTTGTTGACGTGATCGTCTCTTACTGCATATTACGTAAAGTTGAGAAATCAAAGACGGGAGTGTTTTATGTCATTCAGGAAAACCTTGTTTGCCGCTACCATCATTTCAGTAGGCCTAGCAATGCCGTCGGTTTATCCCGGATTGCCAGGTGTGACTCAGGCTCAGGCAAAGTTGTTTTGTTCCAATGATGGCAAACGGTTTAATGAATGGAAAACCGCTTTCAAGAAAAAATATGCAGGCAAATATAAAAAATCTACGTTGACAAAGCTTGATGGCGTTAAATACGACGCATCTATTATCCGCTCGGACAGAGGCAATAAGAAGAGTTTCAAAGGTACATTTGATAGCTTTTATGCGCGGCGCACCAAAGGTGCGATGGGTGTAACGCTAAAAAAATGGCGCAACAACCAGCGCACCCTGGATTCAATCGAGAAGAAGTATGGTGTCCAGGCAGAAGTGCTCATGTCTATCTGGGTGTTGGAAACCGCCTTCGGACGTTTTCAGGGTGACAAGAATATCCTCCAGTCCATCGCCACGCTTGCTTACGATTGCAGACGGTCTAAGTCGCTTTTCTTTCCGGAAATGATTGCAGCAATGACAATTATCGACCGGGGCATGCTGGACCTTTCAAAGCGCAAAGGAGCCTGGGCTGGCGAAATCGGTCAGACGCAATTGCTCGCGACACGCTATTTGTTAGGTTACGCCGATTATGATGGTGGTGGTGTCGATGTTTACCGTTCTGCACCGGATGCACTTGCAACAACTGCCAACTGGTTCAAAAAACGTGGATGGAGACGTGGCGGTGGATATATGCCGGGAACAGCTAACTACCGACTAATACAAGAGTGGAACCGGTCGGATAATTATCAAAAGACAATTGCTGTCTTTGCCAATGAGTTGCGCAAGAAAAAAGGATAGTCGCTACACTGGTCGACCCTGCTCCAAACCTCGCCTTGGCCTTAATTTAGGTTCTTTAATTTCACCATGAACCAAATGCCAAATGCTGGCCCCATCGCCATGATGGTTATCACGCCTGGCCAACCAATGTTTTCAGCTAAAAATGGCGCAACCTGAACGGTAAATATTGTCAACGCGAAACCAATTGCGGTTTGAAGCGCCATCAGCGAGCCAGCAATCTGTGGTGGCGAACCATCGGCGACCAATGCGGAAAACTGCGGGCTGTCGGGGATGATCGAAATTCCCCAAATGATCACAACCAGAAACGTTATCCACGGCGCTCCACCAAATGTGGCTGCAGTTACAAGCGCCGCTACCCCGCTGATTGACATGGCTGCGATTGTAACTTCTGCCTTGCCAATCCGGTCTGCCAGCGCTCCACCAAGAACACAGGCTAAGCCACCCAGAGCAATCGCCAGAAACGCTGTAATCTTTGACAAAGATACAGCATGCGCCTCAGGCATAGAAAGGCGGTAGGATGAAAGCGTAATGATTCCAATCCATGCCCACATGACATACAATTCCCACATGTGACCAAAATAGCCCAGATAAGCGTAACGGACTTTCTTGTTAGTCCAGGCCTCCAGGATAGCAGTTGCTTTGAATGCCGGTGCCTTGGCATGAAAAGGACCAAGTTGGGTAAACAAAATTACCAACGCGGAAAAAAGCGTCAGCCATGACACAATGGCAATTACCAGCCGCCACTCAGTTCCACCAAGCCAGGCTACAAGATGTGGAGATGCTGAACCAATAGTGAGTGCACCAACCAGAAGCCCGACCAAAAGCCCCCTGTCTTCCTTTCCCCATCCCACAGCGATCTTCATGCCAACGGGATAAACGCCAGCGAGCATCATGCCGGTCACAAACCGCATCAGGACTGACATTGCACCACCCGGTTCAAATACCAAAAGCCCAAACCCGGACAGCGATGCAAGGCAGGCACAGATTGCAAAAATTCGTCTTGGATCAAATCTATCTGAGAGGCCGGTGATTGCAGAACCAAGCGCCCCAACGACAAAGCCCGCCGCGACTGCACTGTTGAGCGCGGCCTGAACGACATCAGAAATTTGATGCTCGCGGAGCATGTCCGGAAGTACGGCAGAGGAAATAAACCAAAGACTGAGCGCGGAAACCTGAGCTAATACAAGAAGTACAATGGATCGGGTTTTATCGCTCAAGCCCCAGCCCATTCCCAGTAAAGATCGCGCGCATGCGTAGTTTTTGGCCCAATCTCAAACTCTCGGCCTTCAAATTTGAGAGCAGGTGTAACCTTGGCATAATTACCGGATAGAAATATCTCGTCGGCATTTCTGAAATCGTCAAGCGCCAGCGTGGTTTCGCGAACCGATTCACCGGCATCGCGGAGAAGTTTTAATATCCTTGCGCGGGTTATCCCAGCCAAAAAAGTTCCGTTTGGAATTGGTGTAAGATATTCACCATCCTTAACCATCCAGATGTTCGAGGTCGCTGTTTCAGCCACATTGCCCAACGCATCACAGGAAATGACATTTGCAAAGCCTTTGTCCTGCGCTTCCTTTAACATGCGAGCATTGTTTGGATAAAGGCACGAGGCCTTGGCATTGACGGTGGCGCTTGCAAGGGTTGGGCGCACGAACTTTGTTGTTGTAAGGGTTGTCCCCATGAATGGCGGCATTGCTGCCTCTTCAAGACATAGGGCAAAACGCGTCGATGTGGGATCTGGATCAACGGTCATATCTCCAGCCTGCGTCGACCAGCACATTGGGCGAATATATAGCTCGGCACCGGGTGCAAATTTCTTTACACCGTCTTCGGCAAGTTCCAGAATTTTTCCGGTTTCCATTACTATATTCATACCAAGAACTTCGGTTGAATGATTGACGCGTGCGCAATGCAGATCGAGATCCGGCGTCACATTGTTAAACGCGCGCGCACCATCAAACACCATTGTGCCCAGCCAAGTGCCATGATCGGCAGATCCCATTATGGGAACATTCCCTGCGTGCCAATCTCCTTCGAACCAGGTCCAGATTTGACGGTTAGGATTTAGCGGCATGAAGTATTCCTTTAAGTTTGCAGAGCAACGCAACACCAGAAAAGACAAGGATGGCGTTTGAAATTTAAAATGGTCGGTCTGGCTTATACCATTGCAAAGATGCGAGCCGGTCCGCCAGTTCCGCCTTTATGTTTTGGAGCGCCGACAACGAGAGTTGCGCCAGCTTCCGGCACTTTATCGAGATTGGCGATGTTTTCAATGCCCCAGCGATTGGTAGGTAACCAAGCATAATGGGTTTTGAAATCACCTGAAATACCGTGATCAAGCGAAAGCGTATCCACTGCCATTCCAACCGCTCCGGTTTCCTCGATAAGCATTTGCGTCGCTTCAATATGGAAACCGGGAAAATGCATTTTTTCATCATCGCCAACATTGCGATATTTGTCGGTCTTAACATGTTCTTGCCATCCCGATAGCATCGCCACGCAGGCCTTTTTCGGGATTGGTCCGTTCCGGGAGATCCACGCTTTCAGATCACCCGGAGTTACCTGCGCATCATCATCCCGGGTTGCCGTTTCACGGATATCAATAACGCAAAGCGGAACAACAAGATTTTCAACCGGCACTTCATTGACAGCCTGACCATCTGCAGAAAAGTGCAGCGGGGCATCAATATGCGTCCCCGTATGCTCGTTGATATTCAATTGCATCAGATTGAACCCGTGTTCTTTGAAATTAAACCGTTTCTCCATTGAGATACCCGGTGCTCCAAAATAAGTCGGGAAAGTCTCATCGTATTCATAGGTCATATCTTCTACCGTGCTGTGACCATCAGCCATTGCAACCGGGGCAGCGGCAGTCGTGCCGATTGTTGCAGCCGCAGCGCTGGCAGCACCCACCTTAAACAAGTCTCGCCGTGACAACATATTCTGTTTTACAGATTTAATGACGCATAGATCACACATGAACTTATCCTTTAATTTCCAAGCTTCATTGGAACCAAGGCAGGCCAAAACGTCAAGTCACCACATAATCGAAATTATTGCATTATCCACTGTAACAGTAACGTGTTTCGGTCGCACCTTATGACCCAAAAACCAGAAAACACTTTTCGTTGACAAGCGGATCTGCCCCATTGACTTTCGGTTGCCTGCAGCGCAGATCTCGTTAAGTCAGGGGTGTTTCGCAAAAGAAACTGAGATATTGCTGAGCATTTGAGCAGCGCAATGACCCTTCGAACCTGACCCGGCTAACACCGGCGTAGGAAGACCAGCTTGCGGCACAAGTAATAGTTCCGTTTGCCTGGGTTTCTTCACTGTCAAAACTTCGACTGAGAAAGGAAGCTCACTATGAATGCCCTCACACCAACTGTTACCGAAGGCCCTTTGCCTGCTTCGCGCAAGATTTATATGAAAGGCAAACTGCATCCGGAAATTCGCGTCCCGATGCGCCAAATTGAACTTCATCCAACTTCAGGAGAACCGGCTGTAACCGTCTATGACAGCTCCGGCCCTTATACGGATACCAAAGTAGAAATTGATGTTGCCAAAGGCATTGAACGCAAACGCGATGCGTGGATTTCCAAAAACCCTGATCTGGAGCGATATGTCGGTCGCCATATCAAGGCGGAAGATAACGGCTTTGCCAAAGGCGACAAGCTCGTTCAGGAATTCCCAATCCGCAATCAGCCCTGTCGTGCAAAAGATGGCAAAGCAGTAACACAGTTAGCATATGCGCGTGCAGGCATAATTACGCCGGAGATGGAATTTATCTCAATCCGCGAAAATCTTGGCCGTGAAATGATGAAAGAAAAGCTTGAGCGTGATGGCGAGAGCTTTGGTGCGGAAATACCGGACTACGTGACACCGGAATTTGTCCGCGATGAAATAGCCCGCGGACGTGCTGTTATTCCAGCCAACATTAATCACCCGGAAGTTGAGCCGATGATCATCGGACGTAACTTCCTGGTCAAGATCAATGCCAATATTGGTAATTCTGCTGTTACTTCTTCGATGGAAGAGGAAGTCGAAAAAATGGTCTGGGCGATCCGCTGGGGTGCGGACAATGTAATGGACCTTTCAACCGGCCGTAACATTCATAATATTCGTGAGTGGATTATTCGCAACGCGTCCTGCCCAATCGGCACCGTTCCGATCTATCAGGCACTGGAAAAGGTAAATGGTGTTGCCGAAGACCTAACCTGGGAAGTCTACCGCGACACACTGATTGAGCAATGCGAGCAAGGCGTTGACTATTTCACCATTCATGCAGGGGTTCGGTTGCACTACGTCCCGCTCACCGCAAATAGAACCACCGGTATTGTCTCACGCGGCGGCTCGATTATGGCGAAGTGGTGCCTGCATCATCATCGGGAAAGTTTCCTTTATGAACATTTCGCGGACATCTGCGATATCATGCGTGCCTATGACGTGACATTCTCGCTTGGTGATGGTCTGCGTCCAGGCTCGATAGATGATGCCAATGATGAGGCACAATTTGCTGAACTGGAAACCCTTGGTGAATTGACTAAAATAGCCTGGGAAAAAGAATGTCAGGTCATGATCGAAGGGCCAGGCCATGTGCCGATGCATAAGATCAAAGCCAATATGGACAAGCAGCTAGATGCTTGCGGTGAAGCACCATTCTATACGCTTGGACCGCTTACAACCGATATTGCACCAGGCTATGACCACATCACGTCAGGGATTGGTGCAGCAATGATCGGGTGGTTTGGAACTGCTATGCTTTGCTATGTCACCCCGAAAGAGCATCTCGGCTTGCCAGACCGCGATGATGTGAAGACGGGCGTTATCACCTACAAGATTGCTGCGCACGCTGCTGATCTTGCAAAAGGACATCCGGCAGCGAAAATCCGGGATGATGCGCTATCACGGGCACGTTTTGAGTTCCGCTGGGAAGACCAGTTTAATCTCGCTCTTGATCCTGAAACTGCACGCGACTTCCATGACCAGACGTTGCCGAAGGAAGCGCACAAGGTTGCCCATTTCTGCTCGATGTGTGGCCCTAAATTCTGCTCCATGCGTATCTCGCAAGACATCAGAGCTGAAGCACAGAAAGAAGGCATGGAAAAAATGAAAGAGAAATACCGCGCTGGTGGCGATCTCTACATGTCGGCAGATAAAGTACCGCCGGCTGAACCAGGCGAATAGATATTTGCACTGCCCGGCTTACCCTGGGCAGTGTTCATCCTATTCCGGCCAATCATACCACCCTTACTGTATCCAGCCCATCAGATGATGTGACAGAGCAACAAATGCTTTGCAATGTTCTTGGTTTGGAATAATCCCAAGGCCTACCCCGATGCAGACAGGCACGCTCGTCCCAGATAAGCACGTCGCCAACTTCCCACTTGTGACTGTAGACGTTTTCCGGACGGGTGCAAAATTCAATTGCCTCTTCCAACAATTTCTCCCCCTCCTGATAGCCCAAGCCTTCAATCGCGAACGCATGAGAGGCTATATAAAGTGCTTCTTCATTATTTATCGGGTTAGGCCAGATGGCTTTCCAGGGCCGATCTGGCCAACGTGTCATTTTAGGTAATTGGGATAATTCAGAAGAGATTTTCGAACGGGAATGGGAAAGGCGATGCCACAAAACCCGATCGCGAAACGTCTCTTTCTGCGCTTCTGACATCTCACCCCAGCCTACCCGCGTTGAGGCCAGTTCGGTCTCACCGCCTGTATCAGGAACAATTTTTGCAGCCAGAATGTTTATCAGCGCTGGTACCGGTAAAAACGTACTGTCTGTATGCCAAAGCATATTCGATTGCAAATCGAGTGTTTCAAGGCTTTGCGCGTCGTATACTCCGTCCTCATTCTGGTTGGATACTTTTGGAACCTCAAATTCGACTGGTCGCCCAGTTGCCATTGCCTCACGATTTTCCAGCGGCCCAAAGCACTCAGCCAATCGGACGTGGGATGCTTCGTCGAGATCCTGGTTTTTGAAAAGAAGTGCTGAATGCTCTTCGAATGCAGAGCGAATTTCGGGATAAAAATTGTCTTTTGAGACTTTTGTAAGGTCTATTCCCTCAATCCGAACGCCAAACTTTGCATGCAACTGCGTCAGTTTCATCTTTGCAACCTTGTGTTGTTTTGCAAAACTGTATTTCACAGCTTCAAAAGAAACAGGAAAAGACCCTCATGGCAACACGAAAATTAATCTCGGATCAGGAAGCCTCAAGTGAAGTTCTAGCAGTCTTTGAAGACATACGAAAAACCCGCGGTTCTGATTTTATCAATAATTTCTGGCGAGCGCTGGCGCATGATCCACAGCGGCTAAAGACTGTTTGGGAGGACTTGAAAACTGTTATGGCACCCGGCGAACTGGACCCCCTGACAAAAGAATTGATTTATATTGCCGTTTCTACGGCAAATGGCTGCGAATACTGTATTCATTCTCATACAGCAGCAGCCAAAGCCAAAGGCATGACAGATGCTCAACATAATGAACTTATTGCCATAATTGGTATGGCTGGCCAGACGAATCACCTTGTCACCTCCCTGCAAGTTCCTGTAGACACTGTCTTCAAAGAATAAAAAACTGGGAGGTGGTAATGGCATACGCAATGGTTGCGCGTGAAGCTGGCAATGCGGGTGTGTTCAAGCGCGAGGAAATAACACTTCAACGGCCCCGAAAAGGGCAAGTGTTGGTTCGCCATACGGCAATTGGCGTCAATTTCATTGATGTATATCAGCGTAGCGGACTTTACCCGGCACCAGGGGGCTATCCGGCTATTTTGGGCTGCGAGGGCGCTGGTGTTGTAGAGGGCATGGGAGCGGGAACAGAAGGGTTTCGGTTAGGGGACCGGGTTGCCTATACTATTCCTGGCGGTAGTTATGCCTCTCATCGCATTATGCCTGCAGACCGACTGGTCAAAATTCCGAAAAATATCAGTGATGAAGTTGCGGCGGCTGCAATGCTCAAAGGATTGACCGCGCACTATCTTATCCATGATTGCTACAAGCCAAAGAAAAATGATGTCGTTCTATTTCATGCAGCAGCTGGTGGCGTGGGTTTGATTGCAGGCCAGTGGCTTGCTGAAAAGGGAATTGAAACAATTGGCACAGCTGGTGGACCAGAAAAATGCAAACTGGCTAAAAAGGCTGGTTACACTCATGTCATTGACTATCAGAAACAGGATTTCGTAGCGCGCACCAATCGTATTACAAAAAAGCAAGGGGTCGCTGCCGTCTACGATTCAGTTGGCAACGACACTTATCCAGGCTCATTGGAAGTTACCCGGAACTTCGGTTCATTTGTAAGTTTCGGTCAGTCATCAGGTCCGATCGCAGATTTCAAGATTGCTGATTTGTCTGCGCATGGTTCCCTGTTTGCCACTCGCCCTACTCTGTTTCATTTTATTGCCACAAGGGAAGAACTGGCACGCCGCTCTAGACAATTGTTCAAGATGATCGGTGAGGGCAAGATTGAAATCCAGATCAATCAAAAATACACGCTCAACAATGTAACCAAGGCTCACCGTGATCTTGAAGCGCGGCGAACCAGCGGACAAACCATTCTCACACCGTAACGTAGTGCGACTTGTGCTCTACTTTTAGGAATAATCTATGAAGCGCTTATCACCAGTTCATAGTTCACCTGAAGATGGTAGCAGCCGCAAGGCTGTTGAACCTGTAATTTGCTATCCGACGGACACGCTTCCAATGTATGATCCGTCATTCTATGAAGCAGCCAGAACTGATTTGGAGCTTGTTGATACGGTTATCGTGCCACCGCGTGATGCAAAGACCTTTGACGTGCCAGCTGGATATTTTTTCCGCATAGTTAGTGTTGAGGGTTCGCAGGTTGGCGATCTGAACCTTTGGAATAAAGACAACCTCACAGAGCGCTTTTTCAGCGGAAAAACCCGCGCCTTACATGGCACACATGTGAGCACAGGTGACCGTCTTTGGAGCAGTCTTCCATTTTTACGTCCCATGGCAACCATCACACAAGATACTCTGGACTGGTACGGCTGGGATGAATTTGGTGGTAGTGTCCATGACGTAATCGGTACCCGATGCGATCCTTACACAAACCATCTATTGAATGAAAATGATTATCACTATTGCTGTCATTCAAATCTTACGCGTGCGCTTTCCTACTCTCAGGAACTACCAATCTCTGAGGCTGAACTTCACATTCATGACGTTTTGAACGTTTTCATGTGCACTGGTTTCACGTTGGATACACACCAGTATTTCATGAAGGCAAGTCCCGTAAGACCAGGCGACTATATCGAGTTTTTTGCAGAAATCGATCTGCTGGGCGGGCTCTCGGCATGTCCCGGCGGGGATTGTAGTGCAAGTCATTCCAGCGAAGACGCTAAATGCTTTCCGCTCCAGGTTGAAATTTTAAGACCAAAGAACGGACCACCGAAAGGTTGGAGTAAACCTGCTAATTCCGGCTATTCCGGCACACATAAAGCCGGCTAGTATTCATCTTGCATATTGTATCTTGTAAACATGCGCTTCTTTTTGATGCCATGCCCAATAGGTATCAATAATCTGCTTCGTGATTTCACCCGGCGTATCATTACCGTAAACCCGGTTGTTGACGCGTGTAACAGAAACCGGGCCACCGGCGGTCGTTGCGGTTAAAATTTCATCCGCATCCAGGAATTCTTGTTTGGAAATTGGTCTTACTTCTGTAGGCAGTTGGAGCTCTTTACTTATTTCAAGTACCGTTCGTCGCGTAATCCCTTCCAAAGCCCCTTTGTCCGGTGTCACAATAGTACCATTGATTATAGCAAAGACGTTGAAGCCCGGACCTTCCGTAATGTTTCCATCCAGATCAACCAAGATTGCAGAATCAAAGCCATTATCCAGCGCTTGAAACAGGCCTCGCGTCATATCACCCCAATGGTAGTTCTTGATTGTAGGATCAACCGAAGAAGCCGGTATGCGGGTTGCTGTGTCAGCAACAAACAGATGGGCGCCACGTTTGGCGATTTCTTGCGGAATTACCCATATGAACGGAACCACCCAGGCGTAAAAGTGATTGTTACAGGTTCTAGGATCCCGCGTTCCAGGAATACTAGGTGCACCGCGGCTTGCTACCATAGACACGTATGCCGAGCGTAGTTTAGATGCTGCTACCATGTCGTGCAGGATCTGCTTTACGTCATCAGGGGATTGCGAAATTTCAAGCCGCATACCTGAAATGGATTGGAAAAAGCGGCCTATATAATCATCAAGCCGAAAGAATGCTCCATCCCAGACATGTACCACATCGTAGGTGATATCAGATCGCGTCAAACCCCAATCCGTAACCGAAATTTTGGCCTCGGATATTGGAATGATTTCTCCTTCCATCCATGCTGCACCGCTGGATAAATCAGCCTGAAGCATTCAATCCCCTAACCTCACCCTCGCAAATCACGGCTGGATCATAAGCCTTTCTGCTAAAAACCTCTCGTATCATCGGTTCGAAATGGTCCAGCGATTTCATTGGATATTCGGGATCGAAGGAAGATTGGTCCCAACGCTCACAAAAATCAGCGCAGGTCTGAAAGTAGGGATGATCCTTATATTTCTGACGCTCTTCAGGATCCCAACCATAGTGATGGGCGTAATAGAGCATTTGGAAAAGGCCATGGTGCTCTACCACCCATGCAACCTCATCACGTACAAATGGACGCAATATCTCTGCTGCAAACCGATCATGGTTTTGCGGCGCCAGTCCATCACCAATATCATGCAACAAAGCTGCAACGATCCAATCAATCCCGGCACCATCAGCCTCAGCCCGCGTAGCTGACTGAAGACCGTGCTGTAAGCGGGTAATTTTGTATCCGGACAGGCTGTCATCAGCCTGGCCATGCATTTCTCGCATAATACGGTCGGCAGTCATAGCAAGATAGGGTTGCTCCATTTGATGAAGAAGTTCGTAGTCTCGCTTCGTCCCATCTTTCATCTGAGTAAAAGAAACAGTTGATTGTGCATTTGATCCCATCGTTGGTATATCCTTCTGCAAACCTTGCCTTTTGTTCGCTAGATTGATACGGGCGGAGATATTTTGCAAACAAAAACCGACAAATAACCGGTTACTTTTGGAGACTTCCCATGGGGAAAAAAGACCATTCAGATTACGCAATTACCGCTAACACTTTGTTGGGAACCGGACAGGACCCGACTTTTTCCGGAGTCATGTCTTTCATGCGCCGAAAATATACGAAGGATATCGATGAGGCTGATCTGGTGGTTTGGGGAATTCCGCTGGATACTTCCGTTACCAACCGACCTGGTACCCGCTTTGGACCTGCTGCGGTTCGACGGGCTTCTTGCACGCTGGATGCTGACCCTCAATATCCTTTCCAGTTGGATTTCTTTGAAACACTCGCCGTTGCAGATTATGGCGACTGTGCGATCAGCACAAACAAGGTTTGGGAAAACCCCGGGATTATTGAACAGGAAGCAGCCGAAATATTGGATAGTGGCGCCTATCTTCTTTCATTGGGCGGCGACCATTTTGTAACCTGGCCGCTGCTAAAAGCGCATGCAGAACGCCATGGCCCGCTTGCCTTGATCCAGTTCGATGCACATCAGGATACCTGGGATGATGAAGAAGATATGATTGACCATGGCACCTTCATCACACGGGCAGTGCGTGAAGGAATTATAGACCCTGAAAAATCTATTCAGGTTGGCATTAGAACCCATGCACCAGAAGATTATGGCATTAAAATCATCTACGGGGATGAAGTCGAAGAACTTTCAACTACCCAGATTATCGAGCAGATAAAAGCGCGAGTGGGCAATGGACCGGTTTATCTAACATTCGATATTGATTGTCTCGACCCAGCTTTTGCGCCTGGTACAGGCACTCCAGTTGCTGGTGGCCCATCATCAGCGAAGATGCTTTCTGTTTTGCGCAAACTTGGCGATCTTAATATTGTTGGCTCCGATGTGGTAGAGGTTGCACCCGCATATGACCATGCTGATATTACAGCAATTGCAGGCGCGATGGTTGCAATGTATATGGTTGGGCTTCAGGCGGAAAAGAAGCTGTCTTAAGAATTTGATTCAACGAATTAAAGTTCTGAATCAGAATCTAACAATCCCGGTAAAACATTGTATAAGTTGAACAATTATGAAACCGAAACTATTTATTGATGGCGAACACGGCACCACCGGCCTGCAAATCAGGGAACGGGTTGCGCAAAGAAATGACGTCGAGATTATCTCCTTGGATATGGAAGACCGTCGTGATGATAACAAGCGACGGGCAGCATTGGCGGCATGCGATGTAGCTATTCTGTGTCTACCGGATGATGCCGCGCGTGAAGCAGTCGCAATGGTTGAGGAAGTAGGAAATGATTGCAAAATCATTGATACTTCGACCGCGCACCGCACTGCAGATGACTGGGTGTTTGGGTTTGCGGAACTTGACGGTAGTCAGGCTGAACTAATCCGAAATGCAAATCGGGTGAGTAATCCTGGATGTTATTCTACCGGTGCGATTGCGCTCTTACGTCCATTAATCGGCACAGGTATTATGCCAAAAGATTGCTCGGTCACGATCAATGCAGTCTCCGGTTACACCGGCGGTGGCAAGCAATTGATCGCACAAATGGAGGATAGCGGGCATGAAAGCCATATTGAAACTTCCTTTCATTTGTATGCACTAAACATGAAGCACAAACACGTACCTGAAATCATTGTGCGCAGTGGCCTTGCCAAACGTCCGATCTTTATGCCCAGTGTTGCCCGGTTTGCGCAAGGCATGCTTGTTTCCATTCCGCTGCATCTGGAACAATTGCAATACGCTTCGTTGGAAACCGTTCGCGGTGCCCTTGAAGTTCATTATGAGGGGTCCGAGTTTGTCACGATTGCAGATAAAAAAGAAACCGATTTATCATCACAAATTCGGCCTGAGGACTTTGCAGGACGCGATGATATGAAACTCTGGGTGCTGGGAGACGAAGACACCGGTCATGTAAATTTGGTTGCGCAGCTCGATAATCTAGGCAAGGGCGCATCAGGCGCAGCGGTACAAAATTTCAATCTGATGATTGGTCAAGCATAGCTGCCTTTGATACCGCGCCAATGGGCTACCGCAAATCCAAGCACAACCACTGCCCCGCCCTGGTGCAATAAAGCCCAGGACAATGGCACTTGAAGGACGAG
>JBCCBE010000110.1:0-7847 GCA_039814425.1 Pseudomonadota bacterium | reverse complement strand
ATGCCGAGCGCAAGATCAACGAAGTGCTGGAAAATGCACGTCGTTCTTTGCCTGCACTGCTGGATTATTCTGTAAGCAGTGAAGGCAAACTCACTTTTTGCACATCCATTGCAGAAGCTGTGAAAGACGCTGACTGGATACAGGAAAGCGTGCCAGAGCGCCTTGAGATCAAACACAGAGTCTTTGCTGAAATTCAGGCAAACGCGAAAAAAGAAGCGCTGATCGGCTCTTCTACGTCCGGCTTTAAACCGTCTCAGCTACAGGAAGGTACGGCAAATCCTGCGCAAATCTTCGTTGCCCATCCGTTTAACCCTGTCTACCTCCTGCCTTTGATTGAGATGGTAGGCGCGGTACAGACAACCGCTCGCGCCAAATCGATCCTGACGGAGATTGGCATGAAGCCGCTGGTCGTTCGCAAGGAGATCGATGCTCATATTGCTGATCGGTTTTTGGAAGCGGTCTGGCGCGAAGCGCTTTGGCTCATCAAGGATGGCGTTGCCACAACGGAAGAAATCGATGATGCAATCCGGTTCGGTTTCGGTTTGCGCTGGGCGCAGATGGGCCTGTTTGAAACCTACCGCGTCGCCGGTGGTGAAGCGGGGATGAAACACTTCATCGCTCAGTTTGGGCCGGCGCTTCAGTGGCCCTGGACTAAACTCATGGACGTACCAGAACTGAGCGATGAACTGGTGGACCAGATTGCCAGCCAATCTGATGAGCAGTCCGGAGCTTACACAATCCGCGAACTGGAACGCAAGCGTGATGATAATCTGGTCACTATTTTACGCGGGCTAAAAGCCCGCAATTGGGGTGTTGGTGAAACCTTAGTTGAGCAGGAAGCCAGGACGCGGCCAGATTTACCAACGGACCTGACCAAACCGCTACGCACACTTGATCGGGTCATTCCGATCGATTGGACTGATTATAATGGCCACATGAACGAAAGCCGATATGGCCAGGTCTTTTCAGACGCTGGTGATGTTGTGATGGCGATGATCGGAGCAGATGCGGACTATATTGCCTCCGGTCTTTCCTATTTTACCGTCGAGAACGTTATTCAGTTCCGCAATGAAACCCATCCTGGCGAACGGATCACAGTTCGAACCCAGGTATTGCAGGCAGAAGGCAAGAAACTTCGCATGTATCATGAAATGTCGCGGGCGGATGAAAATGGCGAACCGGGCGATCTTTTGTGCACCTGTAATCAACTGCTCGTCCATGTTTCACTTGAAACCCGCCGTTCTTGTGAACCAGGCGGTGAAATGGCAGTGCGCATGAAAAAACTGCACGATGCACAGAGCAAATTGCCAAAGCCGGAAAGCATGCGGTGATTTAGCACTTACTCAGGTGTGAAGGGATTATTATCATGATCCGAAACGCTACAGTCGAAGATGCAACAGGTATCCTGGCCATCTACAAGCCAATTGTTCTGGAAACGTCGATTTCCTTTGAAACCGAGGTTCCAAGCATTGATGAGATTCAGAAACGGATTGCGTCTAACCTTGCATCTCATGCGTATCTGGTAGCCGTAGATGAAGGCCAAATTGCAGGCTATGCCTATGGCGGTTCATTTCGCCCACGCAAAGCCTATGATAAATCTGTCGAGGTGACGGTTTACGTTTCTGCCAAACACCAGAAAAAAGGCATTGGGCGCCAGCTTTATAGTACCTTGTTACCCGAATTGGCCGCGAAAGGGTTTCATTCAGCATTGGCAGGAATATGCCTGCCAAACCAACCAAGTGTCGCAATCCACCAAGAATTTGGGTTTTCTCAAATAGGGGTGTTTCGGGAGGTTGGGTACAAATTTGGTAGATGGCACGATGTCGAGTGGTGGCAGAAATCACTTGAAAGGGAGTAAATCTATGCAATTCGCTCTGTCTGAAGAACAACAGATGATTGTTGAAACCACAAAGAGTTTTGTCGAAAACGAACTTTACCCGCATGAAGCTGAAATCGAACGCACCGGTCATCTTGAGATGGATCTGGTCAAGCAAGTTCAAAAAAAGGCGATTGAGGCTGGACTGTATGCGGCGAATATTCCCGAGAAATTTGGCGGAGCCGGTCTCGATACCCTGACCTGGCTCTTGTATGAAAAGGAACTGGGTAAAGCCAATTATGCCCTTCACTGGACAGGCGTTGCACGTCCTTCCAACATCCTTTGTGCCGGAACACCAGAACAACGCGAAAAATATCTTGAGCCCTGCGTGCGCGGCGAAAAATGGGATTGTATGGCGATGACCGAGCCGGGCGCCGGTTCTGATCTAAGAGGCATGAAAGCGACCGCAAAAAAAGATGGCGGTGACTGGATCATCAACGGCACCAAACACTTTATCAGTCACGCTGATATTGCCGATTTCACCATCGTTTACGTGGCAACAGGTGAAGAGGATACACCCCGCGGTAAAAAGAAACTGATCTCTTCCTTTTTTGTCGACAAAGGTACACCGGGCTACGCCGTCCGCGATGGATATAACAATGTTTCCCATCGCGGCTATACCAATTCAATACTCGAATTTGATGATTGCCGCGTCCCAGCTGAAAACATGCTTGGCGAGCTTCATAAAGGATTTGAAGTCGCAAATGACTGGTTGGGCGCGACCCGCCTTCAAGTGGCTTCAACTTGTCTTGGTCGGGCCGAAAGAGCATTTAAACATGCGGTCGAATTTGCAGCAGAACGTGAACAGTTTGGCCAGAAAATTGGCAAGTTCCAGGGCGTTTCCTTTAAATTGGCGGACATGGCAACAGAGTTAAGAGCCGCCGAACTTTTAACCTGGGAGGCTGGCTGGAAATACGATGCAGGAACCTGCACCGATTCCGATATGGCCATGGCAAAACTAAAAGCATCCGAAATGCTGGCCTTTGTTGCGGATGAAGCCATTCAGATCCATGGTGGCATGGGTGTGATGGATGAATTACCGCTCGAGCGTATTTGGAGGGACGCACGCATCGAACGCATATGGGAGGGAACATCCGAAATCCAGCGTCATATCATTTCCCGCGCCTTGCTCAGACCTCTTGGAGCTTAACTGTTTGAGCAAGCCAGTCACAGAAACCGATCTATATGCACCTGTGAAAGCCTTACTGGAAGCGCAAGGATATACGGTGAAAGCAGAAATTGGCGCCGCCGACATCGTAGCGTTACGCGATGAGGAATTGCCGGTTATCGTGGAACTCAAGAAAGCTTTTTCCCTGACCTTAATCCATCAGGCAATCAAACGCCTGAAAGTGACAGATAAAGTCTACGTGGCAGTCTTACAATCGCAAGGGCGACGTGGATGGAAAGCATTTATCGCAAATAAAACCCTTTGCAGAAGACTTGGCCTTGGCCTGATTACCATCGCTTCTGATTTGCAAAGGGCACAAGTTCATCTTGATCCAGGCCCCTATGCTCCACGCAAATCCAAGACAGATCAAACCCGCCTGCTTAAAGAATTTCAAACCCGTGTGGGGGATCCCAACATCGCTGGATCAAACCAGACAAAACTTGTAACTGCCTACAGACAGGATGCGCTGCGCTGTCTCAATCTTCTGCACAAAAGCGGCCCGACAAAGGCAAGCATCATTGCAGAAAATACCGAAGTATCACGGGCAAGACAGATCATGTCTGATGACCATTATGGTTGGTTCGAGCGGGTTGAACGCGGTGTTTATACTGTCACTCCTAAAGGAAGAGAGGCAGTTAAATCCTATGCTACAGAATTGGAAACCTTGCAGTGACACTTGATCTTTCTCGTCTATTGCGCCCCAAGTCCATCGCTCTGTTGGGCGGAGTATGGGCTGAAAATGTCATCGTGCAACTTCAAAAATCTGGATTTAATGGTGATATCTGGCCGGTGCATCCAAGGCGTGACGAAATCTGCGGAGTTAAATGTTATCGCTCGATAGAAGACTTACCCGCGTCACCTGATGCATCCTTCGTGGGTGTAAATCGCGAGCTGACAATTAACGTCATCAAAACCCTTTCTGCAATGGGTGCCGGCGGAGCGATATGTTTTGCCTCAGGCTTTGCAGAAAGCGAGTCAGAAAATACCGGCGGTGCAGATCTTGAAAATCAACTTATCGAAGCTGCCGGTGAAATGCCAATCCTGGGGCCCAATTGCTATGGTCTGATCAATTATCTTGATAATGCCACCCTATGGCCAGACAAACATGGCGGACGGGCCTGCGACAGAGGCGTTGCGATTATTGGCCAATCCTCAAACATACTTATCAATATGACGATGCAACAACGCGCATTACCGATTGCTTATGTGGTGGCGGCAGGCAATCAGGCTCAAATCGGTATCAGCGATGTCGGCTCTGCCCTGCTTGATGATGCACGTGTAACCGCAATTGGCCTATACATCGAAGGTTTCGGTGACATTCGTGCCTTTGAAAGTTTCGCTGCTAAGGCCCGTTCGAAAGGCAAACAGATTATCGCAATAAAAAGTGGCAAGTCACAAAAGTCACGCGCTGCTACCATCACCCACACTGCTTCACTGGCAGGAGGCGCTGCGGCTTCCTCTGCGTTTTTAAAACGCCTTGGTATTATAGAAGTCAGTTCAGTGGCGGTTTTTCTCGAAACCCTGAAATTGCTGCATATGTTCGGGGCGCTCCCAGGCAATGCAATTTCTTCAATGTCCTGTTCCGGCGGTGAGGCAGGCTTGATTGCCGACATGGTGGAAGGGTCAAATTTCGACTTCCGGAATATTTCGTCAAAGCAATGCAGCGTTTTGAAAGACGTGCTTGGCCCGTTGGTAACCATTGCCAATCCACTTGATTATCACACATTTATCTGGGGTGATCCTATAGCACTTGAACAAACCTACACAGCGGTACTGTCCGATGGATTTGATCTTAATATCCTGATTATGGACATCCCGTTACTAAAGCGCTGTGATGACAGCGCATGGCATGGCCCGATTAATGCAGTTATAAAAGCAAAGAGGAACACCGCAGCCCGTGTTGGGCTGCTGGGAACTATCCCTGAAAACCTGTCTGAAGAACTTTCAGACCGGCTGATGATGGAAGGCATTGTTCCTATGCATGGCATGGAAGAAATGGTTCAGGCAGTGGACGCAGTAATTCGCGCTGGTCAAATTGAAAAAGGTCCGGTTAGTCCTGCAATGCTGGCACCGGGCATGGATGAAACCGCTATTGTGCTTGATGAAGCCCACTCTAAGACTGAATTGGCAGCCTTCGGTTTGAATTTCCCCGAAGCTGTTTCTGCGGTAACCCCCACCGATATTGGCAACGCCTCAGCCGATCTTTCATTTCCGCTGGTGTTGAAAGGACTGGGTATAGCTCACAAAAGTGAAGCAGGCGCAGTTGTTCTTAATCTTGGTTCGTCCCATGCGGTTGAAACCGCAGCAGGTGCGATGAAAAACGTCAACGGATTTTTAGTCGAGGAAATGGTGACGGAGCCGGTCTGCGAACTTCTTATCGGCATCACCAAGGATGAAACCGGCTTAATGCTGCTGACCATCGGAGCCGGTGGCGTGATGACAGAATTGCTGCAGGATACAGCAAGCCTCATAATTCCCGCAGAGCGCAACGAAATTAGCAAAGCATTGCAGGGATTGAATTTGGCAAAGTTGCTGAACGGTTTCCGCGGCAAGCCAAAAGCAGATATCGACGCAATACTGGATGCGATTGAAGCGGTTCAGGCCTATTGCCTTGCCAATACGAACCTGATTGAACTTGACATTAATCCACTGATGGCACGCGCCGATAATGCAATTGCAGTGGATGCATTGATTAGAAAAGGATCATAAAATGACCAGCCCGATTAAAACCAGAACACAAGGTGGTATTCTGGAGGTCACACTCGACCGGCCAAAAGCAAATGCGGTTGATCTTGAGACTTCCCGGGCAATGGGAAAAGCTTTTCAGGAGTTTCGTGACGATCCAGATTTGCGCGTTGCAATTTTAACTGGTGCGGGTGAAAAATTCTTCTGCCCTGGCTGGGACTTGAAAGCAGCTTCAAATGTCGATGGACAGGATGGAGACGCAGTAGACGGTGATTATGGCGTGGGTGGTTTTGGCGGACTACAGGAATTACCACGACTGAACAAACCGGTAATTTGCGCAGTAAACGGTATCTGCTGCGGTGGCGGCCTTGAGATTGCCCTTTCATGCGACATTATTTTAGCTGCGGAACATGCAACCTTCGCTCTGCCGGAAATCCGCTCAGGAACAGTTGCAGATGCTGCATCCATCAAACTGCCAAAACGCATTCCCTATCATATTGCTATGGAACTCCTGCTAACCGGACGCTGGATGGATGCAGAAGAAGCCAATCGCTGGGGCATTGTGAATCACATTCACAAGGCAGATGAGTTGCTGGCAAAAGCCCGGGAAACCGCCCGCTTGCTGGAATCCGGCCCACCGCTGGTATATGCAGCAATTAAAGAAGTGGTCCGCGATGCAGAAGATTCTAAATTCCAGGATTGTTTGAACCGCATCACACAGCGTCAATTGCAAACAGTTGATACACTGTATGGATCACATGACATGCTCGAGGGATTTAACGCATTTACCGAAAAGCGTAATCCGGTCTGGACGGGAAAATAATGGACAAGAGTTTTGCCCAGTCTGTCAACGAACTGCATGATGAACTTGGCACGTATTTTGAGCCAACGCCGCTTCAGTTCAATCAATACCTGTCTGACAAGTTCGGAGCAAGAATTTGGCTAAAGCGCGAAGATTTATCACCAGTACGCAGTTATAAAATTCGCGGCGCCTATTCCTTTTTTCTTTCTGAATTAAAAGAAAATCCTGAGATTGAAACCTTTGTGTGCGCTTCTGCAGGAAATCATGCCCAGGGGTTCGCCCACGCATGCAAGACTTTCAAACGCAAGGGCGTAATTTTTATGCCGGTCACCACGCCGCAACAAAAGATCATGAAAACCACCGCCTTTGGCGCGCCCTACGTTGAAATACGGTTATTTGGCGATGGCTTTGATGCCGCCTACAAGGCTGCAATAGAATATTGCGATGCATTGGAGGGGGTAATGGTTCCCCCGTTTGATCATCCCGCAATCATTAAGGGGCAAGCAACGGTTGGCAAAGAAATCGCTAACCAGTTACCAGACGATATCACCCCGGTCAGAATAATCATGCCAGTGGGTGGAGGTGGATTATCTTCAGGAGTGACGCAGTATCTTGAGGACGTAGGGTTTGATTGCGAATATACTTTTGTTGAGCCGGATCTGGCTCCAAGCCTTCTGGAAAGCCTGGCGGCTGGAACTAACATTACGTTGGAAGAAGTAGACAATTTCGTTGATGGCGCAGCGGTTGCGCGGATTGGCGATGCAAATTTTAAAATTCTAAAAAATTATCAGCCAGAACAGGTAATCCCTGCCCCAACTGGAGGTGTTTGCGCCACAATCGTCGAGATTTTAAATGTTGAAGGCATTGTACTTGAACCTGCCGGTGCCTTAGCGATTGATGCATTGAAACGCCTTCCCGTTGAACTGGTTACTGGGAAAAACATTGTATGTATCACATCCGGTGGTAATTTTGATTTCGAACGCTTGCCGGAAGTAAAAGAGCGTGCACTTAAATTTTCTGGGCTCAAGAAGTACTTTATCCTGCAATTCCCCCAACGACCCGGCGCACTTCGCGATTTCCTGATGCAGTTGGGTCCAGAGGACGACATTACCCGTTTCGAATATCTGAAAAAATCAGCCCGTAATTTTGGCTCAGTTTTGCTCGGCCTTGAAACTACAAAGAGAGAGAACTTTGATCATTTGACGGTGCGGATGGATAAGATGGGCATGCGTTGGCAAGATATTACTGACAATGAATTTGTCTCAAATCTGGTGATTTGATCGAAGCCAGTGTTTTGAATCTAAACGCTTTGCATT
>JBCCBE010000127.1:0-6481 GCA_039814425.1 Pseudomonadota bacterium | reverse complement strand
TTGTTTAAAAAGAATTCGCTTGACGAGATGACCGTTGGTCGAACAGAAAAACCGGCTGCGCCTGAAGGCTGGTCCCAACCTCGCAAGTCCTATGGCGAAGAAATGAGGTTGGCGAAAGGTACCAATAACGATGTTGGTACACCGCTTGGGGATGAGGGTGAAAAAAGAAAAAGACCGCCTGTTGTAGAGGGCAGTCTTGAAAAAGATGATAGCCAAAAACGGCGTGGCAAACCGAAGAAGACAGGACGCCCGGGACGGTAAGATGCGCTTTAATGATCAATCTGTGGGGTTGATCAGTTTGAATAGTCCCGCTTCAGCTGGACTGAGCCAAACGGCCTGTTTTTCCTATTAATCTAACGCAACAGACTTAAAGCTAACCAGAACGCGCCAGCCTGCTGAATATCGCAAGAAGCTCAGACTTTTTTCGAACGCCTCTTACGACATTTTTCAAACCACCATTGGCATCAAATAGGAGCAAAGTGACATGCGGTACACGATGCATGTTTGCAAATGCTTGGCCTGAGGTCGTGCGAATATCTGCGACGAGGTATTGAAGCTGGTCGCTATCAAGTTGCGAAATCGCACTCTTCGTATTTCTCTGTAGTTCATTACAGAGTGAGCAATTTGGATCGTGAACCTGGACAATGGTTGGGAACCCTTGCCCAATTCTGGAAAGGTCTCTTTCTGCAGCATTGGCTTGGTAGTCTTGATAGAAATATGTGCTGAGACCACCAACACCGACAATTCCTATTGTGAGATAGGTGAGTTTGCCGAGAATGCTCCGACGATTTTCATCAATGTTCTCGGTTTTTTGTTTCTGTGATTTTACTTTTGAAATGCGAGATTGTGCTTTCGACTTATTGGATTTTTTCATCTATTCATCTCTTTGATAGAAAAAGCATGTCATTGGTTTTGATCCACGGTAAAAATTGTATTGGGTGGATTTCAGATCGGGAAACAATGTCCCGATCTGTTCTCAATCACTATTGGCGGCTGGGAAGGTGTGCTTTCGCTTCTCTAAAGAACGACAACTCTAGTACCTAACGCCACGCGTTCGTAGAGATCTTCGACATGCGCATTGATCATACGAATGCAACCTGCTGAAACAGATCGACCTATTGAACTCGGTTTATTGGTCCCGTGGATACGATAATAGGTATCACGGTTACCTTTGTAGAGGTACAACGCTCTTGCTCCCAGAGGGTTGTTTGGGCCACCGGGCAGGCCGTTTTCGTATTTCTTATATCGGCCTGGATCTCGCTTGATCATATTGTCCGTGGGACGCCAGCTTGGCCACTCAGCTTTACGTTTTATTGTTGCAGTTCCCTGAAAGGCAAGGCCCGCTTTGCCAACACCTACTCCGTAGCGGCGGGCTCTGCCAAACGACATTGTGAGGTACAGAAAGTGATTTCTGGGATCCACAACTATCGTACCGGGTTTGTACCCCACATAGCGAACTGTTTGTGGCAAGTATTTTGGATCAACTTTGAATTTTGTTTTTTTGATATGATGCGCCAGGACAGGTGTGGCTGGCATTAGCAGTGAACTTGCAGATGCAAGCATAAAGTTTCTTCGCGAGAGCATAGGTTTTCCAATTACTGATAGGAGCGTTTAACCGAATGATTTCTTGGATCATTCAACGTGTAAAAAGCTAAATCAGAGTGTAATTGGAGGTCGTATAAGGCGACTGTTTAGACCAAAATCCATATGTCGGGGATATAACGCTTTGAATACTTCAAGAGATTGGTCAGCTGAATTGATAACGGAATAACAGCTGATCAATTTTTCATTGAAACAATGAGGTTTCAAGTTTTCGTTGCTGTCAGAAGTCTGGTTCTCAATCAAATTTTTTGTAACAAGAGCCAGTTCAGTATGTGCGGAGCTGGAGTTGTCTTCAGCTATAATCTGCATGTTTGCATAGGTGCTTAACACTTTAGGTAGACCCGTCACAGCCACTAGAAACGCCGCTAGGCAACATATTTGGATAAAAACACGCATGTAAAAAAGTACGCACAATGCTCCTAATTTTCCAAGCGTTTGAAAATCAAATTTTGGTGATCTGTAGCCGACACAATGGTTAAGCAATAAATTCAAAGTTGCTTGTTTGACGTATTGTTCAGTCTTGTAGTGCCTAGAATCTGACTATTTTTCAAAAAACAGACAAATTTTTTCAGTAAACGCTAATTGAATCTGGACCTGTTCATCGTCCATTCAGAATACAATCGTTAATTATGTGTTAATGTCGCTAAAACCCTGTCCAATGGTAGGTGCAGCGAAATCAAAGGAGGCTTCTATGCGATCCAAGATCAAAGATTTTTTCATTAAGCCATTGCTTGCTCTGGCTGTGGCAATCCCTGCGATGTCAATGATGAAGGTCAATTCAGCTGAGGCGGGCCACAAAAACCGCCGTGCGGCAATAATTGCAGGTGCTATTATTGGTGGCGCTATTGCTTACAATCACTATAAAAGGCGTGGTCATTATTACCAACGTGGTCATTACGGGTATGCCCAGCCACGTTATTATAAGCGTGGATACTACGGACACCGGTATCATGGAAAACGCTATTATGGGCATCGCCATCACAACAAGCGTTATTACGGTAAGCGGTATTATGGTAAAAGATATTACGGTCAAGGCCACCGGTTCTACCGTTCCTATCAAGGTAGCGTTCACAGAACACGTTAAGTTTCACGTACTTTTGTCTCAGGCTTATGCTGCGCTTCCCGGCGCGGCATAAGTTCAACCAATAGGATAGCGGCAAAAATGATGCCGCAGCCGATATACCCCGGTAGAGTAAGGCGCTCTGCAAGGAAAAGTGCACCGAAAAGTGCTGCAAATAAACTCTCTGTTGAAATCAGGACTGCAGCTGCACTCTCTGAGGTGTAGCGCTGGCCAATTGCCTGAAGGGTAAATCCGAGGCCGCCGGCAATAGTTCCCGCATAAATTATTTCCGGAAGTGCACCTTTGAGTTGGGCCATATTTGGAATCGTTTCACCAAAATTACCGAGAACTGCAATTGCATAGGCAATAAGCGCCAGAATTGAAGTGATAAAGAACTGAGTGCAGGCCATTGTGACCGGCAGTCCGGAATGCTGGCCAATCCGCCCGGTCAACACTACATGGACTGCCCAGAATACTGCGCAGATGATGATCAGTATGTCGCCCGTATTAAGAGATAAGAGATTGCCGCCGCTGATCAGATAAATACCCGAAAGGGCAAGTAGTGCTGCGGGCCAGACAATAAAGGGCTGGCGCTGTCGCAATACGCCAACCATGATAAACGGAACTATGATGACGTAAAGCGCTGTCAAAAACCCTGCATTGGTCACCGAAGTACCTATCAGCCCAACTTGTTGAAAGCTCATACCAAGGAAAAACGCAAAGCCTACCCAGAAAAAGCCAAAACGATTTTCCTTAACCGCCTTTAGATAACCGGGTCGGTTCTGGCGATTTAGTTCAACAACTGCAAAGGGCAGTACACAAAGACCGGCGAGTAAAAATCTTAGAGCGATGAAAAGTAAAGGGCCGATATCGTCCATTGCCGTTTGCTGGGCAATGAACCCCATTCCCCAAATGGCTCCAGCCACAAGCAGGAGCATGTTTGCAAAAGTACGCGACATGAATGTGTTGCCTGTTGGAAGGGTTATTGACCCATTTCGTCAATTGTCCATACCAGCGGAAAATTCTCAGGCAATGTGTTTTTTCCATCGCAGGAAGACTTCTCACGGAACTCAATCAGTTCGAAGAAGTCCTCTTCTTCGACATACTGATGAGTTTCATAAATGCCGCAATCGTAATTGGGACTATGGTACGTGGTTGCAAAAAGCTTCATAGTATCAGGATCATAATCTGGATTGATAATCGTTGATCGATTAGGCTGATTGAAATCTGGCGGTGTTTCGAATTCATAGGTATTGGCAAAGTTACCGTGCTTGGGTCCGAGCATCGCAATATAATGTTCAATGTTTACATCACCCATCTGGCAAGGAACCATATAAAGCGCATGTCCATTGCCCATGCCCAGTCCAATTGCACCAAACCCTTCCATTGGAGTTTCCATGTCGCATTGATAGGTTTTGAAGCCCGGCATTGCGACTGCGTCCGGTAAATCAGCTGCCGTGTAATATCTGCTGCCAGAGCCGATTGAGGTATCAATACCCTCGTCAATAATCACGTTTCCGCTGGCTTGCTGAACCGGCTTTTCGCTTTGGTCTTCGTGCCCATCTTCACCAACCACCTCGTCACCTACCGGCTCGCGCGCGATAGATAAAGAATCTGCCGGTTCACCGCCCCAAGCAATAGCTGCGTCAACGCGGTCAAGCCTTTGCTGAGCTTCATCCATGAGCATTAGCGCGGTGCTTACACCACTTAAGGACACTTTATAGATTACAGTTCCAATATCGCCACCGAAATCTATCAGGATTTGTGCTTTGCGCCCTTCGCGCAGTTTTTGAATAAGCTCACGCCTCGCGTCCCCAGAAAAGGCCATTTCATTGCCCTTGTAGATTTTCTTGATTTCTCCAAAAACACCATAATCAAGACCTAGCACATCGATTTCAACGCGCATGCCTAGCCCCAGTTTGAGGCTCGGCGATATTGTTACGAAAACTTTTCCATTTGGCTTGTTGGATCGCTCCAGCTTAAACTGCATGTCCGGATCGTCTGCCGAAGTTCCGCTGGTTTCAGCGATACAATAATTATTGTCATTGCAGGTTACATACCAATCACGAGCACTTTCAGAAAGGCCGGAAAACGCAGGATAAGTTTGAAACAGGGCAAGGCCGGCGATTGTTCCAATTATGCTGGTTTTCACAGGGCGAAAAGTAAATCGTTTCATCGGATATTGCCTAAAATAATTGTGCTCAGGTTTTCTACATTATACACTTATGCAAGTCCCATGGAATTGGCGAGCCTATGAAAAAACTTGTACGCTTATTTTGTTTGATTGTGCCCTTCCTAATGGGGCTTTTCACCCAGCCCGTTGCTGCGCAGATTTATAAAAAATTTAAAGACTGGGATGTTGAATGTGCAGTAGATCTTAAGTGTACGCTGCGACACTATGGGGGAAACTCCAAACTATATTATTTTGGCCTAGATCGCACTGCGCAAGCGCAATCGGCTTTAAGTCTTATCCTGAATGTGAATGGCGCTCTGGATGAAAAAAGTGAGTTGAAGCTTAAGGTTGAAAGCAAGGCCGAACTTTTTATGCTTAGACTGCCTTTATCAGATGGAAAACTCGAGAATGGCGAATGGCGCTTTGATAGTAGCGAAGAATTTATGGCTCTTTCGCAAGAGATGATGCGCGGTAACAGGCTCACTCTTGAGATGCCGTTCACATCCGGGAAGGAAGTGATATCAATTTCGCTTTCCGGAGTAACTGCCAGCGCGATCTTCATCGATGAAAACCAGCAGCGTGTTGGTAATGAGGACGCTTTGCGAGCCAAGGGGGATGGCCCGGCGAAAGATGCGGTTACCCGGGTTCGTGAAGTTCTGGCGGCGTATTCCGTACCCGATCCTGTACTGCAAATATGGAATACAAGCTTTACAGATTGCAGTGAAACCTATGGTGAGGATGAAGAAGACCTTTTTGAGCAATACGGCGGTCTGGCCATTACGCTAACGGACAAGGCAACACTGTTTATACTGCCTTGTGGCAGTGGCGGTGCCTATAACTTTTCGAAAGCGGTTTTTATTTATGATGAGGGATTAGGCAAAGCACGGCAATTGCCATTGCCGACAGTAGGCGAGCACGGCCTTTCAGTAATGCATACGGCTTTCAATACCTATTGGGATGATAAAGCTTCCACGTTTTCTGCCTTTTATAAGGGCAGGGGGCTTGGGGATTGTGGTCTACTGAGCACTTGGAAATGGAGCGGTGATTTTTTTGGAAGTTTTGAACTGATAGAAGAACGTTCAAAAGAGCATTGCGATGGCGATTTTCGCAGTGAATGGCCAAAGACCTGGCCTGTGCAGTAGATTATTGTTTATCGTCAATTTGCGCTGGTAACGCGGTATACAGCACCGTCTGCATCATCAACAAGAAACCAAAGCGCACCATCAGGGAAAGAACGCACGTCGCGGACGCGGCCATACTCGCCTTGAAACAATCGCTCTTCATGTATGATTTGGCTACCATTTACCTCAAGACGAACCAGTGTCTGATATTTCAATGCACCGGCAAACAGATTACCTTTCCAGCCGGGCAGAGTATTGCCTGAATAAAAATCAAATCCTGAAGGCGCTATTGACGGATCCCAATAGTAAATCGGTTGTTCCATGCCTGGTGCGGAATTGCCAACCCCGACTTTTCCGCCAGAATAGTGTTTGCCGAAAGAGATAATCGGCCAGCCGTAATTCTTTCCTGCTTGAGGAATGTTAATTTCATCACCCCCTTTTGGCCCATGTGCCAATGTCCAGATTTCACCGGTCAGATCGTTTAGTGTTGCACCTTGTGGATTACGATGGCCGATAGACCAGATT
>JBCCBE010000029.1:0-36092 GCA_039814425.1 Pseudomonadota bacterium | reverse complement strand
CACTGAAATCAGTTTAACAGTCAATTAAATCGATAAATATGGTTGGATATGAAAACCCTTCCCCGTGATATTACCGTAGAGAAAATTCGCGATCTCGATGCCAAAGTAGATTTTAAATCATTCGAGGCCAAACCGTCGGATAAGAATCCGCTGGCTACAGGGTTTATTCGTAACATTAGTCCTTCAGATGGTTTGGAAATTTCCGGAGCTAACTTGAATGGGCAAAAGGGATATTCTGCAAAAGTTGGGTCAGAGCCAGGTCTTTCAATTGAATTGAGAATGCTAGGAAATTCAGCATCAAATGAAATCAATGGAGAAAAAAGAAGTGTAACGGTTTCCCCCGGCGACATACTGCTTACGGGCAGCAACGGCTACTCCATCTGGAATGTATGTGCTGGCGCTCAATCACGCTTTAAAGTCGTTTCAGTTCGCTACAACTTAAATTACTTGGAGCAAATGCATAAACAATCGCCTGAAATAGCAGACTGGGCCATTATGCTGTTAAATTCAAATGCGTCCTGGAATGCAGTTCAAACAACTGAGTTACAATGTTTAGCGTTTCAAATCCTCGCCTGCTTGGAAACTGTAAGGCCGGAAACGTCCATATTATGCAACGCATATGCGTTGAGAGTTCTCGTAAGCGTATGGCGGGAATATACAACGACCAGTAAGAAAATTTGCACCTCGGTTGCCTCAGAAGCAAACGAAATACTTAGATTTGCAAGAGGTTTTATTGAGAAAAATCCCCATGCCGGCCTAACGGTCAGTGATGTGGCTGGCGCTTGCCGAATGAGCGAAACTGCGATGAAATCTTTATTTAAAAAGAATTCAGGAATTTCCATTGGTTCATTTATTCTAAGTGCCCGCATGGAAAGCGCTCACGCAATGATAACCGCCGGTGTATCTATATCTGAGACGTCTCAAGTGTTGGGATACAGCAGTCCCGAAGCATTATCGAAAGCCGTCCGTAAATATTTTGGTCAATCGCCCCGCAATATTTTATGAATCCAGTCGGACAGAAAGTTTGACTGATGTGACAGGCGGTTTAAGTAGACTTTTGTTCTCAATAAAATACCGTGCCGCGAATTACGATATTCAAGGGTAAGCAAATGTCACGTGGGCGTTCTTTTAAACAAACAACAAAAATACTGGCTTCGGCGGCTTCAATTATGGTTTTGGTTGAAGCCTCTTATGCACAGGATTCCAATGAACCAACTGTTCTGGACCGGATAGTTATTTTTGGTGAACGGCAGGAAAAACCTCTCCTTGAAACTTCAAGCAGCGTTACAATTTTAGATGAAGAAGATATTGATCGCGAAACAGGTCAAAGAATTAGCGAAGCCATTGATTCAGCTCCAAACGTGCACGTGCGTTCTATAAGCGAAACACCAAACATACGAGGTGTTGAAGGCGGCGGCCCGGGCGGTCTGGCAAATACAGGACTTGCAGGTACCCAACCCAGAGTGCCTATTATCGTCGATGAAATCGCACGCCCTGCTACAATCGCGAATTCCGATTTCAGTAGCACTTGGGATGTCGAGAGGATTGAAGTTTTTAAAGGTCCCCAAACAACGCTTCGAGGACGATCAGCTATCGGTGGGGCTATCGTTGTAAAGACAAAAGATCCGACTTTTGATCCTGAGGCTGCTTTACAGGTTATCACCAAGTTCGATGAATTTCATGGCACTACCTATACGCTTAATGGAATGGCTTCAGGTGTTGTTATTGAAGACCGCCTTGCAGTGCGTGGAACGGCTGAATTTCAGGCTGGCGATGATCCCCGTAACATAACAAATGTTCCTCCAGGTTTAGAAAGTGATGCAGAAAAGCTAACTGAATTCGATGAGCTTCGTCTGCGTGGTAAAGCATTGTTTACGCCGCTGGGTCAGGATGGTCCCGTTAGAATATTGGGATTGATAGATTATCAAACTGGTACCACGCCTCAAACCCGCGCCACTGTAGCGATGCCTTTCGAAACCCGAGGTATTGGTTTTACAACCGGTGGTCTGAGGTTGTTTGATACCGAGGCTTATACCGCCGCTGTTGATGCAACCTTTGAAATGTCTGATGGGGGAGAGTTGAGATCCATATCAAGTTTTTCAGATTCAAGTTTCGAGAGCCGTAGTGAGCAACCAAACAATTTTTTCTTTGATTTTAATGAAGATATTTTCAATCAGGATATTTTGTATACTCTCGGAAACCCTGATGATGCGTTCGGTGGGTTGATTGGAGCAACCTATTCCAGGCGCAGCCAAAACATAATAATTGACAACGTCTTTCTTCCGCTTTTACCGCCCGGTGTGAATCAACTTCTGGCCGATGGAACCGAAGAAACCTACTCACTTTTTGCTGACTTGAGATATAATTTTGCGGACCGTTGGGATGTTTTGTTTGGCGGGCGTGTTCTTCACGAAAACGAAGAAAGAACAACCTTTTCAGATTTGACAGCCGGACCACCGATTTTTGTGCCTCCAGTCACCCAGGTATTCAGTGAATCAGAAACAGTCGTTCTGCCATTCATTGGTCTGCAATATGAAATCGATCCAGAACGTACATTTTCGGTGACCGCCCGTGAAGGTTTTAATTCCGGTGGAGCGGCTGTAAACTTTTTCAGCGGCATGCCCTACACATTTGAGTCTGAAAGGGTCTGGACCTATGAGGCGACCTACCGTTTCGTTGCTGCGGATCAAAACGTCTCATTTGGCGCAACTGCATTTTACAATGATTACACTAACCCGCAGTTCTTTCTGGAAACAGTTCCTGGCAACCGTTTTTCAATTCAAGTTGAAAACCTTGATAAATCCAGAACTTATGGGTTGGAGTTAGACGGACGAGCGGCCCTGAATGAAGAGTTCAGCGTTTTCGGAAGCTTAGGCCTGTTGGAAACTGAAGTAACAAGATCAAGCGTCAATCCTGCATTAGTTGGCAATACAATAGGGCGTGATCCGAACATCACTGCATCTGCTGGATTTGTTTGGTCACCTGCCAACGTACCTGGCTGGACCCTTGATGGGAAAGTCTCTTATATTGGCGAATTTTTTAACGACTTTAACAACTTAGCAACTCAAGAAATTGGAGATTATGCAATCGTTGATCTGGGTGCAACTTTCAAACACAATGGTTTCGAAGGAAGGGTTTTTGTGAATAATTTGACTGACGAGACTGGCGTTAATGCTCGCGTTGGGACGCTTGCAGAGGTCACCACACCCAGGACATTCGGTGTTTCACTATCCAAAGACTTTTAGAAGAGTCTAATGCCTGCGGATAATATTTATCGTACGTCTAACTCAACTATACTGCTGGGAGCCATTGCTTTTTTGTCAATTTCCCAGGCTTTAGTGGGGCAATTCGTTGGCCATGGCGTGCCACTTTTCTTAAGATCTGCAGGACAACCGGGCCATATAGTCGGATTAGTATACATAGCGTCTATTCCATACATTTTGAAAATTGTATGGGCACCGTTTATTGACCGTTACAGTTTGCCCTCCTTTGGGCATTATCGGACCTGGATATTATTTGGGCAGTTTTCCGCTGGCGGATTGCTCCTTTTACTTTCCCTTTTTGATCCTGCCGAATACCCATACCATCTGATTGCTACAGTTGTGCTACTCACAACAGTTATGGCAACTCAAGATGCTTCCACGTCCGGCCTTATGGTTCGTGGATTAGCAGCAAAAGACCGTGCACGGGGCACCGCGTTGCGTGCAGCAGGCTCTGCCCTTTCAGGAATAATAGTCGGCGCATTCATTATTTATCTCCTGGCGGATATGGGTTGGCAAACGGTTGTATTACTGATGTCACTGCTTGTTTCTGTATCATTTTTGTTAATGTGGCTTTTTTCATTGGACAAAGGATGGAAAGTTCCTGAAGAACGACCGTCCTTAACTGTTCAGTTCAAGTCATTGAAAAATCCACGGGTACGGCACTTACTTTTAGTCAAAGTGTTGGTAGGTACGGGACTGGCGCTAACCTATGGTCTCAAGTCCATTGTGTTGATTGACGTCGGCTTTGAAGTCGGAGAAGCAGCCTTAATAAGTTTGGTCTATGGTAGCATTGCAGGTCTTTTTGCAGCTATCCTCATCCGTCCTGTTGTAGATGCCCTGGGCGGTTTTTTTGTTCTATCGATTATCGCTTTTCTAACGGCTGCATATTGTTTTGGTTTTGGATTACTGTTCCGGGACGGCCTGACCGAAACAGAGGCTTTAGTCTATGTGTTGATTGCAAACGCGCTTACATTTGCGGCTTTTCCGGCCAGTCGAAGTATCTTACTTAGTTATTGCAAGCCGTCGCGGGCTGCTACAGATTTTTCTGCATTCATCAGCATAGAAGGCGTGTTTCTTCTTCTAATGGCAGGCATTGGTGCAGTACTATCAGATGTAATCAGTTTTTCTGTGTTGCTTTGGGTTGGTGCTTTTGGCTCATTTCTGGGAGGCTTTGTTGCGTTATCTGAAAAGATCAGCCAACCAAAAATGGGGGTAGATTTAAGCCCATGACGATTAACGCACAAACATCAGTAGTGTTGCCGGAAGTCGAAAAGTCATTTGCAAGACTGGTAAATCACGTATCTGAGCACGGAATTGAATGCGATGCGATTTCAGATAGCAAAGTGCAGTTCAATCATGAAGGGTGCTCTCTTGAGTTCAGTCACGACTCACAGCAACTGCAAATTAAGCTAAATGCACCAACAGAAAACATGTTGTATTTTCTGCAAGAGGCAGCAGCAGCGCATGTCATGGAAATTGATCCTGTTGCTGGCGAAACTCTGACCTGGGCAGGAACAAGCGTCGTATCAACGCAAACAGGAACGCCGACCAATTTTTTCGAACTGAAGCTTATTCAGAAAAGAGAAATTTTGTCAGGCATTATGCGGTTGACGTTCTCGGTAGACAATCTCTGCGATCTGCCAAGAGATGGTTTGCATGTGAAACTGATGTGTCCCAAATTCAAGAGCGTATCCCCAAAGTGGCCAAGCGTAGCACGCAATGGGATGACGGTTTGGCCTGACGGCAAGAATGAACTTCACGTCAGATATTTTACTATTCGTAGTATACGGCTTGCAGCGGGTGAAATTGACATCGATGTAGTGCAGCACAAAGGGGGCATGATATCCGATTGGGCATATGCAGCTAAAAATGGTGAATTAGTTGGCATTATGGGGCCAGCCGGTGGCGGAGTACCTGTAGTAAATGGTGAGGTGTTGCTTGTTGGTGATGAAACGGCATTGCCCGCAATTGCTCGAATTTTGGAAGAATTGCCGCCGCTTCAAAAAGGTAACGTTGTAGCACCTGCCTCAGACTTACAGGAACTGCACTCCTATTTTCCAAAGACAAATTTGCAGTATCACTCAATTGAAAGAGGCAGATTTAGAGGCGAATGCGAAGGTTTCGTTAAAGCGCTTTATACGCAAGACCTAACTCCGACTTATGCTTGGTTCGGAGGTGAATTTTCCAACGCCAATTCTATGAGAAAAATCTTCAAGAATAATTTTGGCCTTACCAAAGGTAACCAACTCAGTGTCTCGTACTGGGAATTAGGCAAACGGGGAGCTGCCAATTTAATCGAATGAAATGCTGAATTAACGTATGTAAAGCACCGTGTTGTGGGCCATTTCGTGATAGAATATCTTGTATTGATGGTTTCATGTTGAGCGCCTGATGTGGCCGGATATGATTGTACTGTTTCAATCATTGATTGATGACGGTTTGAGCCTGTTTGGTTGTACTAAACCACTCGCCATTGAGTATCTCCCGACGCAATATCCCATTGAACCGCCCGTTGTAATCCGTTTCCCAGGATGATCCGGGATAGATATGTATTGGCTTAATACCATCTCTGATGAGCCACTCCTACAGTGCTGCATCAATGAACTCTCGGCAACCAGAACAGAACACGGCGTTTATTATAAAAGCTGCCAATATTATATTTGCAGCTTTGCCCGCATTGCAGCTGATAAGGGTTTCAATATGCATCTCTAACGCAATAATAATGGAACTGCGCACTAAGCTCTAAACCTGCTTTATGCTTGAATTAGAATACTCGTCACGATCATCCTTTGGACACGCACCTGGCCACAGCGGGCTGTTGATACAATTAACAGCCCGAGCTTGTTTCAAAGCTGTATCGGCGCAGAAATCATACTTTGCTACCCAGTGAATTTTAGACCGAGTGATGCACCTCAGGTACAAATGTCTGATCATCAATCGGCGGACGCACATAATCGCGCTGCTCCGGTCGATCTTCCAATTCAATAGTTTTCGGCGTTAGGTCGACATAGGGTATCAGAGAAAGCAAATGACTGATGCAATTTAGCCTTGCATGCTTTTTTACGTCAGATGAAACAACATACCAAGGCGCCTGCTTAATATCGGTATGCGCGAACATTGCGTCCTTTGCTTTGGAATAGTCTACCCATTTTTTCCGGCTTTCCAGATCCATCGGGCTTAGTTTCCAACGCTTGGTTGGATCGGTAAGCCGTTTTTGGAACCGTCGCTCTTGTTCATTATCACTGACAGAAAACCAGTATTTGATGACTTGAATTCCGGAGCGCACTAACATGCGTTCAAATTCCGGGCAGCTGCGCATAAACTCTTTGTATTCCTCATCGCTACAAAAACCCATTACCCGTTCTACCCCGGCTCGGTTATACCAAGACCGGTCAAATATTACGATTTCGCCAGCGGCGGGAAGATGACTGACATATCTTTGGAAATACCATTGGGTTTTTTCACGTTCGGTCGGAGCAGGAAGCGCAACAACTTGGCAAATTCTGGGATTTAATGCCTCGGTTATGCGCTTAATTGTTCCCCCCTTGCCGGCTGCATCCCGTCCTTCGAATATAATCGCAACACGATGACCGGTGTGTTTTACCCATTCCTGAAGTTTAACAAGTTCAATTTGTTGAAGGGCTAAAGCGCTTTCATAGGCTTCATTAGAAATCTTTTTAACTTTCTTGGCTTTAGCCTTTTTAGATTTCTGATTTTTGTTCCCTGTTCCATTAATTGACATGATCCCTCACCTATAACTATTTCGGTTTTTATTTTGGACCGTTTCACCCGCAACTGATCTACCGGCATTCCCCTCAATATATTCTTGAGCCTATTATAAATTCGACGTAGTGTGCAAGTGGATGCGCATAATTTGGTAAAACCGGTAACCGACCAAAAGGTTGGGATCTTTGCCGGGCTTTGATATTGGAGTTCAATTTTGGCGCATTCAGAAAATAGTCCTGAAAATATGGCAATCGAAAAACAACTCAAAGGCCATCAGAGCATAGACAGCGATTTTTCTGAAAACGGGAAATACCCCTATAAACGGCGTATGTCCCGCAAATCCTACGAAAAGAAAAAGAACGAATTACAGGTTGAACTGTTAAAAGCGCAGGATTGGGTAAAAGCCAGCGGCCAGAAAATTGTTCTGTTATTTGAAGGACGTGATGCTGCTGGTAAGGGTGGTGCAATCAAACGTTTTACAGAGCATCTAAACCCGCGCGGTGCACGTATCGTTGCTCTTGAAAAGCCAAATCATCAAGAACAATCTCAATGGTATTTTCAACGCTATATTCGCCATTTTCCATCGGGAGGCGAAATTGTCCTGTTTGATCGATCCTGGTACAATCGCGCCGGAGTAGAGCGTGTGATGGATTTCTGTTCTCCGAACGCTTACCTGGAATTTATGCGTGAAGCGCCGGATATTGAACGTATGATGGTTCGAAGCGGAATCCGCTTATACAAATACTGGTTTTCCGTTTCTCAGGATGAACAGAAACAGCGTTTTAAATCGCGAGAAAATGAACCTTTGAAGAAATGGAAATTGTCAGACATTGACCGCGCTTCATTGAACAAATGGGACGAGTACACGGAAGCAAAGGAGGCAATGTTCTTCTACACGGATACAGCGGATGCGCCCTGGACCATTATAAAGTCTGATGATAAAAAACGTGCCCGCCTCAATTGCATGCGCCATTTTCTTTCAACCCTGCCCTATCCCAAAAAAGACATTCGGGTCGTTGGCCTTCCAGACCCGCTGATTGTTGGTTCAAGTGCCGAGGTTATTGGCGCCAGTGAGCATATTTTGGGAAAAAGTCTTCATCCCAATTCGCGTCACTCGAAATAGACCGGATACTGCATATGTTTCCGTCAATGAAGCAGATGTTACTGTAATCAATAAGACCTGCTCAAGTGCTGTCGCGCTTAACTTAGAAGATAGCTGTATTGTTCTCTCAATACATTTTTCTGCACTTTGCCCATTGCGTTTCGCGGTAATTCATCAATCACCACCAAACGTTTCGGCTGCTTGAAACGTGCAATCTGGTCGCGGATCTTAAAAAGAATTTCTTCCTCGTCCAAATTATTACCCGGTTTGGCAACCAAAACACCAACGACGCCTTCACCAAAATCTGCATGTGGAACGCCAATTACGGCGGATTCTAAAACGCCGTCTACGTCATCAAGCATGAGTTCAATTTCCTTGGGATAGATATTATATCCACCGGATATAATAAGATCTTTGGATCGGCCAACAATTTTCAGATAGCCATCTTCATCAATTGTTCCAAGATCGCCGGTGATGAAAAAACCGTCATCACGAAATTCTTCTTTGGTCTTTTCCGGCATTTTCCAATAGCCGGAGAAAACATTCGGGCCCTTAACTTCGACGACCCCTACTTGCCCATCGGGCAAAAGCGCTCCGCTTTCAGGATCAGCAACTCTGATTGCCACATCAGGCAGAGGAAAACCCACTGTCCCGGCTCGCCTTTCTCCATCATAAGGATTGGATGTATTCATATTGGTCTCGGTCATCCCGTAACGTTCAAGAATGCGCTGTCCGGTACGTTTTTCAAATGCGATGTGTGTTTCAGCTAGAAGCGGAGCACTGCCGGAAACAAATAACCGGACATCTGTTACCAACTCGAGATCTAGTCGAGTATCATCCAGCAACCGAGTATAGAAAGTCGGTACACCCATCATACAGGTGACTGTTGGCAAATGGCTGATAATCTTATCAGCATCAAAACCTGGCAAAAATACCATAGAAGAACCTGCCACTAACACCGTATTTGTTGCAACAAAAAGACCATGCGTATGGAAAATAGGCAGTGCGTGCAGCAGAACATCACGCTCGGTGAATTGCCAATAATCCTTCAGACACATGGCGTTGGAAAGCAGGTTTAAATGAGAAAGCATTGCGCCCTTGGAACGCCCTGTAGTGCCGGACGTATATAAAATAGCGGCAAGGTCATTTTCATCCCGTGAAATCGTATCAAATTCTACTGACATCTTGAGGGCTTGTGTAACAAAGCTCCCGGCAAAAGTTTCCGGGTTCTTCCAAACACCCAGAGTTGCACTCTGAATTCCAAGACCATTCAGAAGATCACTGAACGCTGCCTCTTTTCCCGGATCGAGAACGAACAAAGTTGGAGCCGCATCCTTGAGGAAATATTCAACCTCGGAAACGGTGTAAGATGTATTTAAAGGCAAAAAAACAGCGCCTGCCCTGATAGTTGCGAGATACAGGACTAGGGCCTCGATTGATTTGGGGACCTGAACCGCCACGCGGTCGCCAGGCTTTACTCCGAAATCAACAAGTGTATTGGCAAAGCGCCCGCTTACATCCAAGACATCTTGATAGGTGTAATTTCTTACAGGAGTGCTTGTTGGAATTCTTGCAAACACGGCATCGCGCTTCTGGCCATGTAATAGACCATCAAAAAGGAAGTTCATGCCGTCTCTCCCTTAACAGTTCCTGACATACGCTTTGCTATGCAGGTTATCCGCACACCTGCCTGAACTGTTCTGTGGATCAATGTCATACAGCTGTCCCCATTACCGCATTCGGCAACCATATCGCAATCTCGGGAAACAGACATAGCAATAGAATAGCTACAATCATGCAAATAACATAAGGGATAGATCCAGATAAAATAGTTTTAAGGGATATATCCGGCGCAATCCCGTTGATTACATAGAGATTTAGGCCAACTGGTGGAGAAATCAGTCCGATTTCCATATTGATTGTCAGAACAACTGCAAACCAGTAAGGATCAAAACCCGCGGCAAGGATAATAGGTAACAAGATCGGCGCAGCCATAAGGATCACGGCAACCGGTGGCAGGAAAAATCCGGCAACCAGCAGGAAGATATTAATAACGCCCATTAATACCCAGCGATTAACATCAAGCGTTCCAATCCATTCCGCAATTGCCTGGGTGATAAACAGGCTCGACAGCATGTAAGAAAAGACGCCAGCGGCCGCGATAATAAACAGGATCATCACGCTTTCGCGCGTAGAGTCTCGCAATACCGACCAAAGTGCCGCCGGGCTCCACAACTTGTAAATTATCATTGCAATCATCAGGCACAAAAGAGCGCCTACCGCAGCGGTTTCAGAAGGCGTAGCAATGCCACCGTACATCGCATAGAGAACGCCCAGAATGATCAAAAGGAACGGTAAAACGCGCGGCATGATTTCAAAACGCTGACGCCAAGTGTAAGAACGACTGGCAAGCACTTCGGCAGAGCCGTGCCGCCAGGTCGAATAGAGCGACCAGGCCATAAAAAGAGCAACGAGCAGTAGCCCCGGAAATACTCCAGCAAGGAACAGGCGTCCAATCGAAGTCTCAGTAGCAATACCGTAGACAATCATTGTGACGGAAGGCGGGATCAATATGCCAAGCGTGCCGCCTGCCGCAATTGAACCTGCAGCAACGCCATCAGGATATCCACGCTTTCGCATCTCAGGAATGCCCATTTTCCCAATTGCAGCACAAGTCGCGGGCGAAGAGCCAGACATCGCAGCAAACAATGCACACGCACCCAGATTTGAAACGACGAGCCCACCGGGAACGCGGGTAAGCCATCTTTCGAGCGCCTCATAAAGATCTGCCCCTGCCCTGGTCGATGCTATCGACGCACCCATAATGATAAACATCGGAATGGAGAGCAGTGCAAAATTATCGAGCTTTCCGAACAGAATTTCTGGAATGAGTTCAAGCGATCGAAGCCCATCAAAAACCAATAAAAACCCAGCTGAAACAATAAGTAGCCCGGTTGCTACAGATATCCCGGAGAAAAGAACCAAAATAGTGGCAATTGCCACCAAGCCCCCAAGTGTTATCGGGTCCATTACTGATCGCCTCCTATCCCGAAGGGTTTCTCATATCCCCGAAGGAGCGCAACCAGATCTGCAATCAGTTGCAGCAGATAAAGTGAAAATCCAACTGGTACGGCTAAATAAGGTATCCAAAGTCGCACGCCCCAAACCGTATCGGAGCGCCAGTTTCGTGACCATGCTTCATACCAAAATTCAAACCCGTAAAAGACAATCAGGCCAATAATCGAAATACCGACAAGCAAAGTTATAATGGCCAATGTTTTTCTTGCAGGTGGCGGGAGCATGATCGGCAAGAGATCAACATTCACATGGCCTCGCAACCGCTGTACGTAGGGTAACCCCATTAACGTTGCCGCGATCATGAGATAAACCACCATCTCTGTCTGCCAGATTGTCGATTGATTGAGAACAAACCGGACAAAGATCATCTGGCAAGTAATACCTACCGCCAAGAGAATAAAACCGGCGGCGATCCATCCTGATACGTTTGATAACGCTGCAACTATCCGTAAAAAGGTACTGTTGCCGGTTTGCGCAACCGATCCATTATTGAGAGAAGCCATGAAATAAAACCCTGGGATTAACTTTCAACACAAGGCGGTCCAGGCCGCCTTGCGTCATGTAGGGTTACAGATTACTCGACTGACAGAGCTTTATCCAGCAATGCTTGTCCACCATCGACCTCCTCAACAAACTTCTTGTAAGAAGATTTTTTAGCAATTGCCTGCCATGCCTGAAATTCCTCCTGCGTCATATCCGCAATTTCAACGCCGGCCTTTTTATAAGTATCAACTGACGCAGCATCCTGCTTTTTGGCTTCTTCAAGATAGAAAGCTTCAGCTTTTTCGGCTGCCGCATCCAGCGCTGCCTTTTGTGCATCTGTAAGCGCATCATAAGCACTTTTGTTCATAAGCATCGGCTGATACATAAACCAAAGGGCAAAATCACTCGCAGGGGTATAGCACTTCACCTGTTCAAAAATCCGGTAAGAAACAAATGACGATGAGGATGTATTAGCTGCCTGCAAGACACCTGTTTGCATCGCATTGTATATTTCTGACGATGCCATGGATGCAATTGACGCGCCTGCCTCAGCAAGCATCTGCTCAAACGCTTTACCGGCTGCACGGGTTTGAAGGCCCTTAACGTCATCCGGCTTGGTAATGCATTTTTCTTTGCCAACAAATCCGCCTGCCAAATATCCGTGAACAACAACACGAACATCATCCTCAGCCATTAGCTTTTCTAGATCTGCCATAAAATCGGAGCGATTAAGTCTTGCTGCATGGTCATGATTTTTAACAAGACCGGGCATAAGGGTTAGATTGAATTCTGGACGTTGCCCGCCGGCGTAGGAAAGCGGAAATACGGTCATATCCAATTGACCGCGCGACAACGGCTTATATTGTTCTCTTGGCTTAAACAGTGACTTTGATGGAAAAATCTTAATACTAAGATCCACATCAGCCTTGGCAACCTCATCAGCCACGATCTGTGCAACCTGGTGCCTTACGTCTTTTGTTGACCACTGATGTGAAAGTCGCAGTTCCGTTGCATTTGCCGCGAAGGCGACAGTGCACGTCATAGCAGCTGCAAGTGCAGCCTTGATGCAATTCGTTTTCATGTATTCCTCCCAGTTACGCTTGATATGTCATGGATGTCCACTCCATGGTTAATGAGTACGTAGTAAAGTATTCAATGTCAAACTTTTTGTATACAAAAATATCTCTGTTGTATTTTTGTGTTTCCGGTTTTATAATTTCCCAATGGAAATCAGAACCGCAGATAGAATACGCGAAAAGCTAGAGCACATGATCGTATCCGGCGAATTTCTCGACGGAGAACGGCTGGATGAAGTGAAACTGGCTGAGCGGTTTTCCGTTTCCCGAACACCGCTGAGAGAAGCATTTCAGGGTTTGGCTGCTTCCGGTTTACTGGAATTAATCCCCCGACGCGGTGCTTTCATCAGATATCCTAACCTAGTTGAGCTGGTTGAGATGTTCGAAGTTATGGCGGAATTGGAAGTTATGTGCGGTGTGCGCGCAGCCAGACGGATAACCAACAGCCAACTAGCTGATATTCGCAAAACGATTGTGAACTGCGAAAAGGCGCTAAAATCCGGTGATAGTGATGAATATTATCGCGAAAATGAATTATTCCATCACCTTATATACCGGGCAAGCGGCAATAGTTTTATGACTCAGCAAGCCTCCGCTTTGCATAAGAGGCTCAAACCGTTCAGGCGGATGCAATTGCGGGTCCGCGGACGCATGCCGCAATCTATGCAAGAGCATCATGATATCGTTTCCGCAATAGAAGCAGGCGATATTGAGAAAACTGCAGAAATTTTACGAAAACACGTTGCCATTCAAGGTGAAAAATTTAATGATTTAATGGCAAATTATAGCGCAATGAATATGGCCGCCGCAGGTTAAAATCAGAATAATGTTCTATCAATTTTGTAGATAGTCTATATTTTTCAGTATTTTATTGTTATTTTCTAATATTTTAATTTATCTTTGATACACAGAGCAATCAGCGTTGATTACGCACTTCGCATAAATCAGTAAATCAATACGTCTGCAAGATTATATCAATGTTATATTGTCGACGCAGCCCAATTATTGACCCAACAATTCTTGGGCATATTTGGAGATAAACATCTCGCACTATGCGCTCGCATGACGATGGCCATGTGACCAATGCTCTCTATGCGACAATACAACCAGCGTGCTCCATGAAGAATACCTGCAGGATGCAATCCAAGCCTTACGCTCAAATCCTGTCTTTAGCTTTTGAAGTGGTAGACAGCGTTACTAAAACGAGGTGTTTTAAAATGGTTATTCAGTCCCTAACTGACCCTAGCAGTTCCTGACGTTCCATCATCCCGCCGCCAGATAAGCTGCTCAGTATTTTTCTTTTCCAGTTTGAAGCAGAATGTTCGTCCATCATACCAGGTAGGAAATTTCTGGCACATTCGATTGCCAGCTATCCACCAGTTACCGGTTTCCCTTGGGGTCATATATTTGCCCAATCCGGTTGCAGAACCATCTCCGGTCACTCTGCCATTCGTACTATAGATCAGTGGAAATTCGATGCCCCATTTTGTTGCAAGGTAAACCTTTTTGCCACTAATTGTATCGCGAATATCATTACCAGACAGAGGGTTGGCACTTGCCGCCGTGCTGGAAAGCACGCCAAATACTGAAGCAATAATTACACCTGTTCTAAATCTCATTCAAAAAGCTCCTTTTAGGACAGTAACGTAATTCAGCAGAATTTGTTTCAACCCTAAGTCCCTAACTGATAAATTTTACTTTGTTTCTCACTACGTAAAAAAGATACTATTCTAGTTTGCAGCACTTCACTGACTTACACGCAATATGAAAAGCATTTCATGATGCTCGGTTAGAACATGAAAATGGCCATAATCTGACACGCAAAACCTACCATGGCACGTAATCAACCATAGGAAATAGGTCAGTAATGTTAGAAAGCAAATTGGCTCGATAAATAGGTCTGGACAACGCATTGATCGCAGTCGAGGATTTTAAGTATAAAAACCGGCGAATGGGCGCACCCATTCGCCGAACTATTTTTTTTATCGTCTACTTCAATTCAGTCAGTGTTTTCCAAGATCCGCCTTCGATCTGTGAAATGTAAATGGAATCCGCAGCTAGGTGATCGCCAGGTCCCATCTTAACGAAATTGCCCGCAATCTTGTCTTCATATTCGAGCGATTCCATAGCTGTTTTGAAACTCGCATGAGTCAAATCTGGACCAGCGGCCTCCAGCGCGCGAACAAACAATTCTGCAGCGCTCTGACCAAGCACTGCGCCGGTTCCCGGAAATTTCTCACCGGTTTTTTCAATGTATTTTTTAATCCAGCCACCAACTTTCGGATCACCAGCACGCGCCTCCAAATCCTGCCAGCCAGCAGCAGCAAAATATCCTTCGGTGATGCCACCCGGGACCTTCGCAATAGCTGTATGGAAAGATGCAGAAGACCCAATGAAATTCATATCTGTCAAACCAATTTTCTTGGCGGTTCCAAGAAGGGTAATCGTCTGCCGAACACCCAGTGCAGTTGCAACAAGATTGCAGCCCGCTTCTTTCATTTTGCCAAGCGCACCAACAAATTCAGTTTCATCAGGCTTATGTGTAGATTCAGCGCCCCAGTTAAGCCCGATTTCTTCAGTTGCCTCCTTTGCACCAGCCTGAATTTCCTTACCAAAATCTGACGGAATATACATCGCACAAACGGTCGATGCGCCATGATTTTCCTTCATGTAGGGAACGGCTCTTTTAAGCTGCGTATAGTAAGCCGCAGTACCTGCATAATGAAGATCAATGGGTTCCTGTAACATTTGCCGCGCGGCAGATAACGGGGAAATATTCGGAATGCCCTTTGGATCCTGGAGCTTGAAAGCAGCCAGATTCATCGGCGTACCAAGCGACAGCAACATAGCGAAAACCTTGTCCCGGTTGACAAGTTTATTAACTGCCTGGACCGCTTTGGGTGCCTGATAGCCGTGATCCTCGGTCACATATCTGATTTTTCTGCCATGCACACCACCGGCCGCATTTATTTCCTCAAAATATAGATTTGCAGCGGTTACAGCGGGAACGGAAAATGCCGCAAATATACCAGACAGGTCATGATGGCCACCGATGATTACCTCATCATCTGTTACCCCTTGTGTTGTATCAGCAACGGCAGGGCTTGCTGCCAAAATACTTGCACAAGCAAGCGCCAGTAATGTTTTTCTCATACTATTCTCTCCTCCTGTTCATGCCAGATTTTCAGGCACCGGCATACATTGAATCAATTAGGCCTTTGTATTTCTCAGTAACGAAACTGCGTTTTAGTTTCATGGTGGGGGTAAGTTCATCATCCTCTGCAGTCAACAAGACGTCAATCAGTCTGAATTCTTTTATTTGCTCAACCCGGGCAAATTGCTGATTTACCTTATTTACCTCATCTGCGATGAGCACATTGACCTTTTCTGATGCACAAAGTGAGGCAAAATCAGAAAACGGGATAGAATGTTCTTGAGCAAAGTTCTCAACATTTTCCTGATCTATCATAATAAGACAGGACAAGAATTTTAGTTGGTCACCAATAATCACAGCATCTGAAATATAAGGCGAAAACTTAAGCGCGCTTTCAATCTCGGCGGGCGTAATATTTTTTCCGCCAGCAGTAATGATAATATCCTTGATCCGTCCTGTGATCGTGAAAAACCCTTGATTATCCACTTTTCCCACATCTCCGGTTTTCAGCCAACCATCGGCAGTTATGGTTTCAGCGGTTTTTTCTGGGTTATTCCAATACCCTTTAAAGACATGTGGGCCCCGTAATTGAATTTCATTTTCCGGGCTTAACCTGACCTCACTTCCAGGAATTGCAATTCCGATCGTACCAAGCTTATTGTGATCAAGTGTATTAATCATCGCAACCCCGCCACTCTCGGTCTGACCGAACCCTTCCAATACGGGAACACCAATTCCCCAAAACCATTCCAGCAGATCTGGTGAGATCGGCGCAGCGCCTGAGCCGCCACGGTGTATTCTATCCATCCCCAGCAGTCTGCGAAGATTGGCAAGAACCAGGAAATCCCAGATCATGTATTTCAGCTTAGTAAAACCGGGAACCGCTTCGCCTTCAAGGAGATATTTGGCCCGCGCCCTACCCGCTTTAACTGCCTGATCAAATGCCCAGCGCCCTATCCCGGTTGCTTCTTTTCTTAATATTTGAACACGAGAGAAAACCTTTTCCCAAACCCGTGGCACGGCAACAAAGACATGTGGTGAAACTTCCCGCAGATTATCAAATACCGTCTCCGGACTTTCAGCAAAATTCACCGTACTGCCGATAGCCAATTGCGTTTCAACCGAAAATAGCCGTTCAACCACATGACAAAGCGGTAGGAAGCAAAGTTGTTCATCGCCTTCATAACTCTTGATCAATTCATATACGGAGTTGATCTGAAAAATGATATTTGCATGAGTGATCATCGCACCCTTTGGTTTCCCCGTTGTGCCAGATGTATAAATCAACATTCGCACATCATCTGGTTTCGCCAAGTCAATTTCTAAATCAAATAGGTCTGGGTTTTGGCGTTCTTCCTCGCGGCCTATTTCATAAAGTTCCTCAACAAATATCACATCCGGATCAGTAAAGTCGCGCAGTCCGTCCTGTTCGACAACGATGACTTTCTTGAGTGTCGGCATCTGATCGCGCACTTCGAGATACTTATCGAGCTGTTCATCATTTTCCAGAACCAGAATAGCGCTGCCAGAATCATCAACCAGATATGCAAGCTGTATTGGGGAATCGGTTGTGTAAACCCCGGACGGAATGGCTCCCATACACGTCGCTGCCATATCAAAGTACAGCCATTCTTTGCTGTCTTCAGAGAGAATGGAAACCACATCACCACGTTTAAGACCAAGCTTTCGCATGCCAAGGCCAAGCCATTTGGCTTTCTGAAAATAATCATTCCAGCTGCGAGATTTCCAAACCCCGCGATCCTTTTCACGATGGGCTGTGCGTTCGCCATATCGTTTACACTGATGACGGAAGAGCTGTGCCATTGTCGAGCAACCAAGATGCTTGGTGTAATCCTGATCTTCAATGCTGGAGTGGAATGAGTTCGGTTGTTCCAAGAATTCACCTCCAGGTCTTGCGGCGTTTCCACCGCTTTTGTTCACGCTGCGTCTCACCTTGCTGACCCAAATAGAATTCTTTGATGTCATCTGAAGCAAGTAAAGTAGATGTATCATCATCCATGACGATCCTGCCAACCTCCAACACATAGCCGTAATGCGCAGTTTTCAGAGCAACATTTGCGTTCTGCTCCACTAGCATCATGGTAACCTGTTGCTCCTCGTTAAGACGCCGGATAATCTGAAATATTTCCTGCACCAGCAATGGCGAAAGTCCCAGAGAGGGTTCATCCAATAACAGAATTTTGGGCCGGGCCATAAGCCCACGCCCGATTGCCAACATCTGTTGTTGGCCACCTGAGAGATAAGCGGCTTGTTGTTTTCTGCGCTCTGCAAGAACAGGAAAATACGAGTACACCAGATCAATATCCTGATTGATTTCAGAATCCGACCGGGTAAACGCACCCATACGGAGATTTTCCTCAATATTTAGGAATGGAAAGACTTCCCTGCCCTCTGGCACATGGGCTATTCCACGCTTGACGATATGATCGGGTTCCAAACCCTGAATTTCTTCTCCCTCGAGAATAACCTGACCTTTTTCAGGATCCAGAACGCCTGAAATTGTTTTCAAAAGCGTCGTCTTTCCAGCACCATTGGCACCAAGGATCGTAACGATTTTTCCTTTTGGAACATCAAGCGAAACACCACGTAGCGCCATTACCGCCCCATAAAACGTTTCGACATTACGAACGGTCAGAACCCTATCTTCTGCTATTGCGGACTGCGCGTTTTGAAGGGTTGCCTGGCTCACTCCACCGCCTCCCCGTCAACGCCAAGATAGGCTGCAACCACTTTTGGATCAGACTGCACTTCAGCAGGTGTACCCAATGCAATCGGCTTTCCCTCATCCATTGCCAGAACGCGGTCAGAAACCTGATTGACCAATGACATGTCGTGCTCAACCATTAATATGGTCAGCCCCATGTCCTTTTGCATATCCTCTATCCAGAATGCTACATCCTGTGTTTCCTCAACAGATAGGCCGGAAGCCGGTTCATCCAGCATCAGAAGTTTCGGGCCACAGGCAAGCGCCCGCCCGATTTCACAAATCTTGCGAACACCGTATGGCAATCCTGCTATCATTTTGTCTCTGTAGGCATGAAGATCGAGGAATTCGATTATATCTTCAACGGCTGCTCGGTGTTCACGTTCTTCATTGCGAACACGCGGCGTAAACAAAACGTTTTCAATAAACGTGGACCTGCGTTTTGCATGGCGACCCACAAGCAGGTTTTGCAAGACCGTAGAATGGTCAAACAATTCAATATTCTGAAACGTCCTGCCAATACCAAGCGGCGCAATCTGATCAGCCCGTAACCTGGTCAACTCCTGATCATAAAATTGGATTGAGCCTGTAGTGACGTCATAAAAGCGCGAGATCAGGTTAAAAATTGTCGACTTGCCAGCCCCGTTTGGGCCAATGATCGTAAAGACCTCCCCTTCCTGCACATCAAATGAAACCCCGTCGACGGCTTTGACGCCTCCAAAATATTTTGCCAAGTCATTTACTTGCAGCACACTCATTTCATGCGCTCCGTCTTCAAATAACTACGATGACGGCGGAACATATCCTTACGGGCCAGCGGGAAAAGTTCAAACCATACCCGGGTTTTTACCCACATCCCATAAATGCCCTGTGGCTCAAACAGCATGATAAGCACAAGCAGGGTTGCAAATATGCCTGTATCAAGTCCCGGAATTGCACTGTAGGTGAACATCTCACGAATGATTGTGACCAACTGCGGTACAAATCCGATTACAATCGCTCCAAAAAATGCGCCATGGATTGAGCCCATCCCCCCAATCACGATCAACAACAAGAGTTGAATTGATATCAGTATCAGAAACGCCTCATAGTTGAAAAATCCGAGAAAATGGGCAAGCAATGCCCCTCCAATGCCCGTAATAAAGCAGGAAATTCCAAACGAGATTGTTTTATAAAGCGCAACATTGATCCCGATCGCGCGCGCAGATATTTCAGAATCCCGAATTGCCACAAAAGCCCGACCAGTGGATGAACGCATCAGGTTCACATATCCAAGCGTCACAAGTATCGTTACACCCAAACACAACCAGTAAAAATACGATGGCGTAGTATATCGTTCGATCTCAAGACCAAACAGATTGATCGGATTTACAAACACCCCTTCAACACCGCCGGTATAATCATGCAGAAGGATGATGACATCCTCTGTAATTACGCCAAAGGCTAGTGTGGCAATTGCCAGGTAAATACCCGACATTCGAATTGCCGGTATCGCTATGATCGCGCCGACAATACCTGCAAAAAGACCAGAAAGTGGCAGGGAGATAACGAAAGGTACGCCCTTAGATTGGAGCCAGACTTCCATATAAGCACCGCAGGCCAGAAAGGCTGCGTGGCCTAAGCTTGCCTGACCAGTATGTCCCGCCAACACCATCAGTCCCATCCCGGCAACTGCCCAGATCAGGACAGAAATCAACTCGCCTATAAGGTACTCATCCAGCAAGAACGGCATACATATCGCAGCTACGATCAAGACTGCATAAACACCAAACGTCCATCGGTCGATGAATAGGCGGATATCCTGATCGTAGGTCGTTTTAAAATGGATCCGCATTTATCAGGCTTTCTTTGCCTGAATTTGACTGAACAGCCCGTTCGGGCGCAAAACCAACACCAGCAACATAATAGCGTAAGGGGCAATCTGGCTATAACCGGCAGGAAAGTAGCGACCGGCAAGCGGTTCAATGATGCCGATGATCAAACCACCAGCAATTGCCCCGGGCAGGCTACCAAAGCCTCCAATTACAGCCGCAGCAAACGCCTTGATGCCCAACAATCCGAGCGAAGGATCAATCGCACCACGCGCAGCAAACAAGACACCGGCAATTGTCGCTATACCGCCAGACAAAGCCCATATCAGCCCATGCACCCGTTTGACCGGTATTCCCATATAATAAGCCGCAAGCTGGTTCTGAGACGATGCCTGCATAGCCACGCCAAGTTTGGTTTTTTGGAAGAAAAGAAACAATCCACCCGTCAAGAGAATAGTCACGGCAACCGTAACCACCTGATCCATTGATAGAGCAATGCCCAAGATACTTAGATTTTGACCCGCAAAGGGGGTCTCAAGATTTAGTGGTTCATGCCCCCAGATAAAACCCGCAATGAAACGGAGTACAAATCCAAGCGCGATGGTTAGAATTACAACCGCAAATTGCGGCTGGCCAAACAGTTTGCGAATGACTACGACTTCCAACCCATAACTGAAAACCGTCATCAGCAATGTTGCAATCAATACCCCTATCAAGAAAGGCATTGCCCAATATTCCGCATTGACCATTTGCAGGGTAATGAATGCGCCAATCATCATCATGTCGCCCTGGGCGAAATTAACGGATTCCGTAGCCTTGTAAATTAATACAAATCCAAGCGCTACAAGGCCATAAATACAACCATTCGCTACGCCCCCGACAATGAGCTGAAGAAATTCCAATCCGTTTTCCCCTCCAAGGAAGCTGACGCACACGGTGCCTAATTGCCATTTCTATTACAACCAATTCGCGTGCTTTAAGCAAGAGCCAGCCATATATCAAATCCAGACCGGAACACCCCAGGCGGCAATATCATGACCCCTAAATTGCTTTTTCCACATCTATGACGAATTGTTATGTTCTCTTTGCTCTGTGAATTTTGTACCAAATAGGAAAGATAAAAATTGCTGCATGTTTAGGCGTTTCAGCTCAAATTGGTAGAGACTTGGTATGATAAAACAGGATAAAAAATTTCTCCAGATTGCCTATGAAGAAGCATTGGCAGGCTACAACGAGGGAGGTTGCCCAATTGGTTCAGCATTAGCCAAGGGTGATGAACTCATCTCAAAGGGGCGCAATCAGCGCGTGCAACAAGGCGATCCTATAGCCCATGGTGAAATGGATTGTTTGCGCAAGGCAGGTCGTCAGCAATCTTATCGCGATATGACGCTTTATACGTCTCTTAGTCCCTGCATGATGTGCACCGGTACGATCATTCAATTTGGAATTCCACGAGTGGTGATTGGCGAAAATCAGACCTTTGGCGGCAATGAAGAGTTTCTCCAACAAAACGGTGTTGAAGTAATCATTGCAAATGATCCGAAATGTATTGATCTGATGACCCGTTTCATTCAGGAAAAGCCGGAACTTTGGAACGAGGATATAGCAGAATCATGAGTGGAAATATAAACGTCGTTGATCACCCTTTAATCCAGCATAAGCTCACCCTGATGCGGGATAAAGATACTTCGTCTGCGGTCTTTCGCCAGTTGTTGCGTGAGATTTCTACTTTGCTAACCTATGAGGTGCTGCGCGATATTCCACTTACCACGCGCCCGATCAAGACACCTTTGCAAGAAATGGATGCACCCTGTATTGCCGGCAAGAAACTGGCTTTTATCTCAATCTTGAGAGCGGGCAACGGATTACTGGACGGTATGCTTGATCTTGTACCAAAAGCACGGGTGGGTCACATTGGCCTTTACCGTGACCACGATACGCTGCAACCGGTTGAATATTATTTTAAAGTACCTTCAGAATTGGACCAACGACTGGTTATTGTCGTCGATCCGATGCTTGCCACCGCAAATTCTGCTAATGCAGCTACCCAGCGCATCAAGGCGGCTGGTGCAAACAACGTTAAGTTCGTCTGCCTGCTTGCAGCGCCAGAAGGCATTGATGCTTTCCAGTCCGCCCATCCAGATGTACCGATATTTACCGCGGCAGTCGACGAAAGGCTCAATGAAAAAGGCTATATCGTTCCAGGCCTGGGAGATGCGGGCGACCGAATGTACGGTACGAAGTAGTCGCTTTATTTACCGCGCTTTCGATCCAGACCCAAAGCTGCGGTCTGCGCTTGACCTTACTTGATATAAGGTTCGCCAATTGCCGTTGGCGGAGAGGCTTTGCCAATAAATCCCGCAAGGACAACCACAACGATGATATAGGGCAAAGCAAGCATCAATTGCGATGGCGCTTCGCCTATCAATGGAATTTCAACCCCTTGCAACCGGGCACTGGCCGCGTCTAAAAACCCAAACAACAGACATGCAGCAAATGCCGTATAAGGTTTCCATTTCCCAAAAATTACCGCGGCAAGTGCGATATAGCCTTTCCCGGCAGACATTTCTCTTACAAAACCTGCACCCTGTCCCGTTGAAAGATAAGCGCCTGCGATCCCACACAGAACGCCTGCAATAATAACCGCACGGTACCGCATCCAGGAAACCGAAACCCCTGCGCTATCTACGGCTTTGGGTACGTCACCCACAGCCCGCAAACGCAAACCAAATCGCGTCTTGTAGTAAACAAAGGCACATATTGGCACAATGATAAGAGCAAGATACGTTAGAGTATTATGCCCACTGATCAGCTCGCGATATATCACGCCGATAACCGGTACTGTATCTAGCGTTTCAAGCAGCGGCCATTCAATCGGCCTAAACCGTGCCTCTTTGCCGAGCACAGGCGTTTGTCCGCCCTGCCGGAAAAGGGCGATGCCGATTGTAACAGTCAGACCAGAGGCAAGGATATTGAGCGCCAGCCCACTCACAACCTGATTACCGCGATGGGTTATGCAGGCAAAGCCATGTATCAATGCAAAGATGACACAAGCGAAAACCGCGCAAATGACTCCCAACCAGGGTGATCCGGTAATAGCGGCGACGGCTGCGGCAACAAATGCTCCCATGAGTAACTTGCCTTCAAGGGAAATATCGATGATCCCGGAGCGCTCTGAAAACATGCCTGCCATAGCACACAGGATCAGCGGCGTTGCAACACGGATCGTGGCATCAAAGGTCAGCAATAACTGATAAAGGAACTCAGCCATGCTTTGCTTTCTTTGCTTGCGTAACCCGATATATTAGCCGGGCAACGTAAGGGTTAAACATATAGGCGAGTGCTCCGGAAAACAGGATGATCATACCCTGAATAACAAGGATCATTTCTCGTGTTATGGATTTGAACTCAAAGTCCAGTTCAGCCCCGCCCTGAAACAGCGCGCCAAACAGTAAACTTGCCAGGAAAATTCCAACCGGATGATTTCTGCCCATTAACGCCACTGCAATTCCGGTAAAACCAAAACCCGACGTAAAATTCAAAATTACTTTGTGCTGAACACCAAGAATTTCATTGGTTGCCATAAGTCCTGCGAACGCACCTGAAATCAGCATGGCTATAATGATGGTGCGCGGCACATTGATGCCTGCATAATGTGCTGCTTCAGAATTATGACCGACGGCGCGTAACTCATATCCAAATTTTGTTTTCCAGACGATTACCCAAAACAAAATGAGGCACGCAATTGCAATGATGAATGAGAAATTCAGCGGTGAATTGGCAACGCTCATACCGAATGAATTGAGAAAATCCGTTGCTGTTGGCAAATGGGTGGAGACATCAAACTTTGGGGTCTGTGGCGACTGTTGTCCTGGTTGTATCAATGGACCTGCAAGTAGCCACACCATTAAAGATGCGGCGATAAAGTTAAACATGATTGTTGTAATGACAATGTGGCTTCCGCGTTTGGCCTGAAGATAGCCAGGTATAAAAGCCCAGGCTGCGCCAAACAGTGCAGAAGCCATTATTGCCAAGGGGATCACAATCAATGCAGGGACAACCCCGCCCAATGCAAGCGCCACCAAACCAGCACCCAGACCACCCAGATATGCTTGCCCCTCACCACCGATGTTAAACAGCATGGCATGAAAAGCGATTGCAACAGCAAGTCCGGTGAAAATGAAATTGGTCGTATAATATAGGGTGAAACCCAGGCTGCCTGAATAAAAAAAGGCTCCGTTGATCATTACGATTAACGCTTCAAATGGATTTTCTCCCAATGCAGCAATGATCAATCCGCAAACAAACAATGCGGCAAGAAGATTGAGTATTGGCAGCAAGATCACATCTGCCCAAACGGGTAAAGGAGGAGCAGATAACTTGCTCATGCCGCTTCATCCTGTGATAATCCAGCCATCATCAGCCCGAGCTTACGCTCGTTTGCTTCACTGCGCGCGATAGTACCGACGACGCGGCCGTCATTCATAACCATGATGCGGTCTGAAAGCCCCATGATTTCTTCCAGCTCCACCGATACAATCAAAATGGCGCATCCACGATCGCGTAACTCGATCAGTTGTTTGTGAATGAATTCAATCGCACCGATATCAACACCTCTTGTGGGCTGGCCCACCAGCAGGATCCTTGGTTCTTCTTCCATTTCTCGGGCAATCACCAGTTTTTGCTGATTACCCCCAGAGAACTTTGAGGCAGGCAGTTCTGGATTATCCGGGCGCACATCAAACTGCTCAATTAGTGATCTTCCATGTGCATGAATTGCACCAGGCGCCAGGAATTGTCCTTCTCCAAAACGGGCATCCTGATGAAATCCAAAGATTAGATTTTCCCGAGCTTCGAAATCCAAAACCAGGCCATGATGATGTCTGTCTTCGGGAATATGACCTAGTTGCGTTTCCCGCATCGTACGGGGGGAATTTGCGTGATCGATTGACAGGCATTCCCCCATCAAATCTATCGTACCCTCATCCTGTCTGCGCATACCGGACAAAATTTCAAGCAACTCTGACTGCCCATTTCCAGCGACACCTGCAACGCCCAGAATCTCTCCGGCCTGAACATCAAACGAAACCGCATCAAGCACCTTTGATCCATCTTCCCTGAAACATCCCAGATCACGTACTGCTAGCCTTATTTCTCCCGGACTTGCCTCTCCCCGGTCCACCCGAAGAAGAACCTTGCGGCCGACCATCAATTCAGCAAGCTCCCCTGTATCCGTCTCGTTGGTAACCCGCTCGCCAACGCAGGTTCCGTTGCGAATGATCGTAACAGCATCGGTTACATCCATGATCTCACCGAGCTTGTGCGTAATTATAATGATTGTAACACCGCTATCACGCAGCTCACGCAGAATATCAAACAAGCCGATTGTTTCCTGCGGTGTCAAAACGCCCGTCGGCTCATCAAGGATCAGGATTTGTGCGCCACCGCGCATTGCCTTGATAATTTCAACCCGTTGCCGGGTACCAACAGGCAGATTTTCAACAAGCGCATTGGGGTCCACATGCATCCCATAGGTATCTGCCAGTCGCTTTAACTCAGCTAAAACGCCATCCCTTCCCTGAGAAAGCAACGGCCCACCTTCGTTGCCAAGCATGACGTTTTCAAGCACGGAGAATTTTGGCACCAGCATAAAGTGTTGATGGACCATGCCGATACCGAGACTAATAGCATCCGCACTTGATTTGATAGAAACCTGATTTCCATCAATCAGTATTTGGCCCTCATCTGGTTGATGCAGGCCAAAAATAATATTCATCAGGGTAGATTTGCCGGCACCGTTTTCACCCACAATACCGTGGATGGTGCCCGGTTTTACGCTTAAAGAAATATTTTTATTGGCCTGCACGGTACCAAAACGCTTTGATATACCGCGCAGCTCAATTGCCGGGGGCGGAGTATTGATCAAAACCCCGCCTCCTTATCCATAACAAAAATACTTCACCGGCGCTTATTTAACCGGACAGGTATTATCGCTGCGATAATCATGGACCGAAATTTCCCCGGCCTTAATCTTATCACTAGCTGCTTCAATTGCAGTTTTCATATTAGCGGTAATCAAGTCTTTATTATTGTCATCTAACGCCCAGCCGACACCGTTTTCCGCAAGGCCCAGGCTTTTGGCAGCCGTATCGAACTCACCAGACATACCATCTTTCATAGTCTCGTATGCAGCAACATCCACCCGCTTAAGCATAGAAGTAAGAACGGATCCAGGCGCCAAATGATTCTGGTTCGAATCTACACCAATTGAAAACTTGCCAGCATCTGCTGCAGCACGAATAACCCCGATACCGGTACCACCTGCTGCCTGATAAACAACGTCAGCACCACGGTCGATCTGACTCTGGGTCAATTCTGAACCCTTGCCCGGATCGTTCCAGGCAGACGGCGTTGTGCCGGTCATGTTCTGAATTACTTCCATATCCGCATTAACTGCTTTTGCACCCTGAACATAGCCACAGGCAAATGCGCGGATCAGGGGAATATCCATACCACCTACAAAGCCAACCTTGCCAGTTTCAGATTTTAGCGCGGCAGCCATGCCAACCAGATAACTGCCCTCATGCTCTTTAAAAGAGTACTGACGCAGGTTTGGCTGATCGAGCCAATTTACATCAATGATAGCAAACTTCTTGTCTGGGTTTTCACCAGCAACCTTGTTGATTGCATCTGCTTGCGCAAACCCAACACCAAGAACCAAAGTAGCACCGCGTTCTACCATGCGTTGCATGGCTTGCTCGCGTTGTGCCTCATTGGTGACTTCAAATTCCATCACCTCGACACCAGTTTCGTCCGTAAACTTTTTGATGCCGTTGTAAACTCCCTCATTGAAGGATTTATCAAACTTACCGCCCATATCGTAAATGACAGCGGGTTTGAATTCTTCGGCAGAGGCTGAAAGCACAGTTCCTGCTGCCAAAGAGCTTGCCAACATCAACTTAATCCAATGCTTCATTGTTACTCTCCTTTTGAACAATTCGTTAAAAGTTACTATTTTAAACCGATCTCTCGCAGGCGTTCGTCGAGGTATTCACCCGCAGTTTGTGCTTCATCCAACTGTACTTCAGGGCGCGGATGAACAAACAACGGCATGGAATAACGCGAGCGATTTTCCTGATTTTGCGGATTGACCACCCGATGGGGTGTCGATGGGTAATATCCGTTTGAGGCCTTCGCAAGCATATCACCGGAATTGATCGTGATATATCCGGCATTGCAAGGTACATCATGCCAGTTGCCCTCAGCGTCCTTTGCTTGAAGTCCGGGTTCGGAACCAGTTACCAGCAATGTAATCAAATTAATATCTTCATGCGCTGCAGCGCGTATTTCACCGGGTTCCACTGCCGCATCAAGCGGTGGGTAATGGAGAATACGTAACAGGTTACTCTCGCTACCGTTGATCATCTGTTGCAAAGATTCTGAAAACTTGCTGCCAACATCTGAAGGAGTATTGGCATCAAGCCAATTAAGCAGTTCAGAACCAATCATGATCATTTTTCCTTGAAAGGTTCGTGTCTCACCTTCAACGCCTGTTGGAACCGGCTTATTCTCATATACATGATAGAACTCTTTTAAATCTTTTTGCGCACTGCCCTTGGCGTTTTCAGATTTGAATCCATAATAACCGTGCACTTCGCCAGGTTGAACCGCGTCATCTTTGCGTTTTTCATCAGCAAAGTAACCGGACCAGACATTATACATATTGTTGATCTCATCGGTGCTTATCGGGTGATCTTTCAAGATTGCAAATCCGGTTTCATGTAAGGATCTGGCAAACTTTGCTCCGGCCTCCGGATCGGAATAACTGATAGCAAGAACATTGAAATCTGACATTAACTGTTACTTCTCTTTGTCGTTCAGGAACCCGAAGCAATTATTTGCATAAATTTGTCACGAACCGCTTCTGCATCTACTTGCATTGCCACCCTGACTAACGGGCTCGCTTTATTTGTGTCGCGGACTGTTTGTCCCAATTCCTCTCCTTTGAGAATAACGCTCACGGGGGTTACGTCAATTGTAAAAAATCCCGGATTAACAATTGATATCACCGCGGTTGGGTCATGCATATGACACCCATCTACAGGGTTACGTTTATCTTTGCGGTGAAAATCCATGTAAAATGGAACCGCTTCATTTAGGAAGCCACCAAACTTCGGCGCAGCACTGGCAAGCTTGCTGAATTCCTCTTGAATGCAGACGATTTTGTGCGTCACATCAAGCCCAATCATGGTGATAGGCCAATCGGCAGAAAACACCCTTTCAGCGGCGTGGGGATCTTGCCAGATATTGGCTTCCGCAAATTCTGTTACATTGCCCCCCTCTTCTAGACTGCCCCCCATTACGGTAACTGATTTAACCTTATCAACGATTGACAGATCATGATCGAGAGCAAGCGCCAGATTAGTCAGCGGACCAACCGGACACAAAACCAGCTCACCTGGATACGTGTTAGCCATTCGGCAAATAAATTCATGGGCAGGTTCATCAACCGGTTGCTGTTTTGGGGCTACTGCAGGAATATCACCAAATCCCTCCGCACCATGCACATAGGTCGATGGCGGTTTCAGCTCTTGAACCAAAGGTTTAGCGGCCCCGGCTGCAACCGGGATTTCATAATCAGCCATTTCAGCCAAACGCAGGGTATTACGGGTAGCTATTTCAATTGTTACATTGCCATAAATTGATGTAAGACCGACCAGTTTAATGGCTGGTTCAAGAATGGCATAAATAATTGCCATGGCATCATCAACACCAGGATCAGTATCAATAATTACTTTTTGCTGGTTCATGATAATTATCTTTGCTCTAAAAATGCATCGACGTCATTGCGGTCAGGAATGGCGGTCGCTGCACCGTTTTTTGTTACTTGTATCGCACTTGCTGCTGCGGCGTATTCTAGCGATCGTAGAATGTCTTCACCATGCGAATACTTGGCTAGAAAACTGCCTAGAAACGTATCTCCGGCACCCACCGTATCAATAGCTTTAACATCAAATGCGGATTGCTCCATTGTGGCATCCGCCTGTCGTAAAATACTGCCTTTTACGCCGCGTGTGATAAGCAGCATCGGAACGGGAATTTCTTCAATCTCCACATTCATGGATTGTGCAAGAGCGGCGGCCTCTCCTTCGTTTACTGCTAAGAGATCGATATAGGGCAACAATGCAATCGTCGTTTCCGCAATGAATGGTGCCGCCGCATAGGCAATGTTGAACCCAACCGATTTCGCCTGTTCGACAATCAGACCTGCCAAATTCGTTTCATTTTGGAGTAGAACCCAGTCTTTGCCGCCTACTCCAGCATTCAACGCATTTCCTATTTGCGCTTCTGTCAGTTCAGCATTCGCACCGCTTTCAATCAGGATCTGGTTTTCTCCACCTTCGTCAACCAGAATTATGGCATGACCGGTTGCACAATCCAGTTGCGCAATCTCGTTGGTGTCCACTCCAAAGCAATTGATTTGCTCTGTGGCCCAGGAACCATCTTTGCCGATCGCGCCAATATGGCGAACGGTGCCGCCCGCTTTTGCAATCGCAACGGATTGATTAATACCTTTGCCGCCAAGATGTTTTTCATATCCGTTTGCGGCAATCGTCTCGCCCGGCTTGGGAAGGCGTTCAACACGGTAGACGTGATCAATATTTATAGAACCGAAATTTATGATCATGTTACGCAATGTTGAATGTTCCAATCAAAAAAGCAAGCTGCAAAACCGCACCCGTTGAAGTCTCTATTAGAACTGTATTTGTTAAACCTTATGCCCGGCCAGGCATGGTCTTTCTGCCACAGCGCTTAAAACGAATGTGTTTCTTACCCGTGGATCTGATTGAACCGGATTGATTGGTACGCGTAACAAGCAGTATGTAGAAGTTGCAGGGGGCGGCATTTTATTTCTGCCCAACGGCAGGCCCCAATGATTTTTGCAGCGTACGATCAGTTCTTAAGACATTGCCAGCGCAAAAATCAGGCATGACTTTGTTTGATTGTTGCCTTTCAATCTAAGAAAAATGGATTTGAACCCGGCAAAGCACGCGCGAGGCGCGAGTTTGCAATTAAAACGACCGTGGGTTCAAACGATAGATTCGTAGTTGAAGAAAAGTCCGACCAGAATGTACATTATATAATGGCGGAGAGGGTGGGATTTGAACCCACGGTACGCTTGCACGCACGCCGGTTTTCAAGACCGGTGCTTTCAACCACTCAGCCACCTCTCCAGCTACATGTGATCTGCGAAGTCTCTTGCGTTATTCACGGAGATTTTTCAAGAGCCTATTTGAAAAAGGGCAGGAAAACCTCCCTGCCCCTTAAAAATTTTGGTCCGCACTTAATTTGGCAGCTGATCATCAACGCCTTTGACGTAAAAGTTCATGCCAAGCATAGTTCCGATATCAGCTTTTTCACCCTCTTTAAGCCATTCAGAACCATCCTGCTTCATGATTGGGCCTGTAAAAGGCTCAAACTCATTTGCAGTAATCTTGGTTTGGGTATCAGTCGCAAGCTTTGCAACATCATCTGGCATATTGGTGTATGGCGCCATGGCAACAGAACCATGATCCATACCATGCCAAACATCCTGACTTTCCCAATTACCGTCAATGACTGCTTTGACGCGTTCCAAATAATACGGAGCCCAGTCATCAATGATAGCGGTCAATTGTACGGTTTCACCAAACTTGATCATATCAGACGCCTGGCCAAAAGCCTTTATGCCGCGCTCTTCTGCAACCTGCATAGCAGCAGTTGAGTCTGTATGTTGAGTGATAATATCAACACCCTGATCAATCAGTGTTTTTGCTGCATCCGACTCTTTACCCGGATCGAACCAGGTATTTACCCAAACAACCTTAAGCTTGAAATCCGGATTGACGGACTGCGCACCCAAAATGAACGAATTGATACCACGCACAACTTCTGGAATTGGGAAAGAAGCAATATAACCCGCAACACCGGTTTTGGAAGTTTTCGCAGCAATTTGACCCTGGATGTAGCGACCTTGATAAAACTTGGACGAATAGGTCGATACATTTGAACTTTCGCGTTTATAACCGGTCGCATGTTCAAATTTCACATCGGGAAATTTCTTGGCCACTTTATTGGTTGGGTCCATGTAGCCAAAAGACGTTGTAAAGATAACATCACAGTCTGAACGAGCAAACCGTTCAATAGCCCGCTCAGCATCAGCGCCCTCTTCCACACTTTCCTGGTAAGCGGTTTCAACACCAAGTTCTTTTTCAACCGCCAAGCGGCCCTGGTCATGCTGATAAGTCCAACCAAAGTCACCGATCGGACCAACATACACGAAACATGCCTTGGTATCTGCTGCCTGTGCGCCTGTTGCTCCTGCCATCATTGTCATTGAGGCACCGAGCATTGCAAATAAAAGTTTCTTCATGGGAACTAGTCTCCCTCCCTTTCTTTCTGTTTTTGTTTATCTATCAGGTACAAAACCTTTACCCAGCGCCGCCGGAGTATTCATTAGCGTAAGTCGGCGATTTTGCGAAATTATAACCAGAACTAGGATAGTTGTCAGATAGGGCAATGCCGAAAGGAATTGTGTAGGCAATTTGAAGCCTAGCGCCTGAATATGCAACTGGGCAATTCCCACTGCCCCAAACAAATAGGCACCTATCAACAGCCTTCCTGGTCGCCACGATGCAAACACCACCAGAGCAAGCGCGATCCAACCCCTGCCCGCAGTCATATTTTCAATCCACTGCGTGGTGTAGACGAGTGACATATAGCCGCCCGCAAGCCCGCTACAAGCGCCACCAAATGCAGTCGCAAGATACCTAACTTTTGGAACAGAAATTCCCAAAGCATGAGCAGAATTATGATTGTCTCCGACTGCTCGAAGCACCAAACCGGTTCTACTCTTAAACAAGAACCAATTTACGCCGATCAACAAGATTATCGCGATATAAAAAATTAAGTCCTGCGCAAAAAGCAACTTTCCAAAAAAAGGAATATCGGAAAGTATCGGTATAACAATAGGTTGCAGCTTTACTCCTGGCACACCGACAAACGCCTCACCCCATAGGCCTGAAATGCCCAGACCAAGTATCGTCAGGGCAAGACCCGTTGCAACCTGATTGGTGACCAGCGTTACGACTGCGAAAGCAAAGATCAAAGAAAACAAGGCACCAAATACCATAGCGCCAATAACGCCAACATACGGATTGCCGGAGATAAGAGCAAAAGCAAAACCTGCAATGGCGCCCATGATCATCATGCCTTCCACGCCAAGATTTAAAACACCGGAACGTTCTGTGACCAATTCCCCGATAGCAGCCAGCAACAGGGGTGTGGATGCTGTGATAATTGTAAGCAGGACGGCCTGGGTAATATCCATCAAGCCAGCTCCCCGGATTGCTGCGACATTTTATTTTTTTCAATTACGCGGCCAAATCGGACGCGATGGTGAATAAGCGTGTCGCAGGCTAGTACAAAAAATAGCAATAGGCCCTGAAAAACATTCGCAAGTTTATCTGAAATTTGCAGCGAGACTTGCGCTGCCTCACCACCAAGGAAAGACAAAGCCAGAATAAACCCGGCAGCCAAAATACCAAGCGGGTTTAGCCGACCGACAAAAGCGACAATGATCGCTGTAAAGCCGTAGCCGGGTGATATCGATGGTCGTAATTGTTGAATCGCACCGGACACTTCGCTGATCCCTGCAAGGCCGGCAAAAGCACCGGAAACCAGAAATACAAAGATCGCAGTACGTTTGGGATCAAAGCCTGCAAACCGACCTGCCCTTTGCGCCTGTCCGACAACTTCAATTTCAAACCCTTTCATGGTCTTTGCCAATAAAAACCAGATTGCGAATACACCTATGATCGCAAACAATGCGCCGTAATGGGTGCGTCCACTTTCAAAAATTTCAGGCAAAATCTGCCATTCGGTGAAACCGCGAGACTCTGGAAAATTAAAGCCATCCGGATTGCGCCAGGGACCACGAACAATCCAGTCTAAAAATAGTTGGGCGATATATACCAGCATCAAGCTGGTCAGTATTTCATTAGCTGCAAATCGCGTCTTCAAATAGGCTGGAATGAATGCCCACGCCATGCCACCCAAAACGCCCATGATTAGCATTGCCGGCAGAACCCAAAACCCATCAAACCCAGGCATTAAGATTGGTAACGCTGAACCGGCAACGCCACCCATTATGAATTGCCCTTCAGCACCTATATTCCAATTACCTGACCTAAAACAAAGACTTAACCCAGTTGCAATCAGGATTAGCGGTGCGGCTTTTATCGCCAACTCATGCAGCGACCAAACTTCCGTCAATGGCTCAATAAAATAAACATAAAGCGCCCGCATCGGGTCAAAACCAAGCGCTGCAAATAAGATCGCACCTGTTAAAATAGTTAATCCCAGGGCAATAACAGGAGAAAAAATTGACAGCAGTTTTGAGATGTTTTCGCGTTTTTCCAAACGCACGAGAAATGCGTTAGGCTGCATGCTTGCCCACCTCATCTGCATCCGCACTACCGGTCATCATAAGCCCGATCTGCTCACGGCTTATGGTTCGTGTAGAAACACTCTTTGAAAGCTTGCCATGAAACATGACGCTAATTCTGTCTGCAATCTCAAAAATCTCATCCAGATCCTGAGAAATGACCAAAACTGCCGAACCGGAGTTGGCCAGGTCAATTAACGCTTGCCGAATTCTTGCTGCAGCACCGGCGTCCACACCCCAGCTTGGCTGATTGATAATCAATAGTGACGGTTGTCGATCAAGCTCGCGACCAACTATGAATTTTTGCAGATTTCCCCCTGAAAGTGCATTTGCATAAGGGTTCTCTCCGCTCTTTCGCACATCCATTACATTGGAAATGCGACTGGTTGCCTTTTGCACCATTGCGCGCCAGATCAATCGAAGTTTTCCACCCCATTGAAACGCCACATCATCCGAAGCATGGCGCGCAAGCAGCATATTATCGGTCAATTGGAATTGTCCGACCGCTGCATGGCCCAAACGTTCCTCGGGCACAAATCCCGCACCCACCTTGCGCCGTTGATTGATACCGTATCTGCCCACCGGCAAATCGCGAATTAGAATTGTTTCAGGTAAATCTGAGAGCACCTCACCTGAAAGCACATCAAATAATTCTGATTGGCCGTTTCCAGCAACACCGGCTACGCCCAATATCTCACCGCCAAAAAGTGCAAGACTGATATTATGCAACGCAACAGAAAACGGTTTTGATGGCTTGTAATTCAGCTCATCCACGCTCAAGATTAGCGTTTCCTGTCCTAAAGATTTTTCTTCTCTTTCCTTTTCAACAGTGGCGATATGTGAACCTACCATCATACCGGCAATGGAAGCTGCAGACTCTTGTTTTGGGTCGCACTCGGCAATCTTTTCACCAAACCGGAGAATTGTTGCACGGTCACACAGCCTGCGAACTTCCTCCAGCCTATGGGAAATAAATAAAATCGAACGCCCCTCGCCCTTTAAGGTATCAAGTGTCGCAAACAAATGTTCTGCTTCTTGCGGCGTTAGCACCGACGTAGGCTCGTCCAGAATAATGATTGATGGGTCCTGCAGCAGACAACGAATAATCTCAACGCGTTGGCGTTCACCAACAGACAAGTCCCCGACAATTGAATCAGGATTTAACGGCAGGTTGTATCGCTGCGATAATTCACGGGCCTGACTGGAGATTTCGCGTATTGAAGCGCCGCTGTCCAGCGATAGCGCTATGTTTTCTCCAACACTTAAGGCATCGAACAATGAAAAATGCTGAAAAACCATCCCAATACCCAATTTCCGCGCATCGGATGGAGAAGATATCCTGACACTCTTTCCACCAATGAAAATCTCGCCGGATGTAGGTTGAAGGCCACCAAAAAGGATTTTGACCAGTGTCGATTTACCAGCGCCATTTTCACCAAGCAGTGCGTGAATTTCACCAGCCTTAAGTTCAAGATCTATGTCTTTATTAGCAGGAAATTCGCCATAATATTTGGTCATGCCGCGAACGCTCAACGCAGCAGGCTTTTCATTTGTTTCTGGCGGGTTTTCTTTATCCCTCATCTTCGCAATTAAGTACGAAAACCGTTGAAAATCCAGTGGTTTTGAAGACAATCCAGAGGATAAACCTGATAGACTTTCTACTAATGCATCAGCACAGCTTGTCTATCAGCGCAGTTTGCCCAACAACTGCAACACAAAGCCTACACAAAACAGGTAGATATTGCTCGCAACAAACAGAATATCCACGATAATCGGGTTATCTAGGTTGAAATAAACAGCCAACAGACCGCTTACCCCCCAAACAACACATGCAGCAATGTTTAGCGGACGCAGAATTTTCACACGAACCGGGTGAATAAAAATGACCGGCACAAAGGTCAGCGCGGCGGTGAAAAGAATAAAGATTAGCGAAAATGTCGGCGATGGCGACACAACAAACAGAGCAAAAACCAGCATATTCCAGGCAACCGGAAACCCTTTGAAACCGTAATCCTCGGTCTTCATTCGGGTATCGGCATAGTAAATCGCACTTGTGATCACAATTACTGCAGCAGCAAGAAACGACGTAAACTTACTTAAAATTTCCTGCTTTTCACCTAATGCGTTGACATGATCCAAAAGGCCACTTTGATAAAGAATAAACGCTGGGATCATTACATAGGTTGTG
>JBCCBE010000152.1:0-3953 GCA_039814425.1 Pseudomonadota bacterium | reverse complement strand
CCAAGATCAGGTTCAAGTCTCGAGTTCTTAAGATAAAGTCCGACAATACCGCACATAAAAATTCCTCTTTGTAACTAAACAAAGAGAACTTCGTATCAGCAAAACTTTGGCATTACAATCCGATGGATTGTTTCAGTTTCGAACGTTTTAACTGCTCTGGAACTTTTCTACGAACGCCAAATTCGTTCAATATATGCTTTCAAAAACGAACCGTAAGGTGCATTAAAATAGGACGTATTTTGGAAAATAAGGTCAACAGGTGAAAAATACGAATTTGACACAAGTTGGAATTATCGGTTCCGGCCCTTCGGGCCTGCTGCTTGGTCAGCTGCTTCAGAACGCTGGTATTGAATCAATCATCATTGATCGGCAAGACCGAGATCACATTCTCGGCCGCATTCGAGCCGGTGTTTTGGAGTGGGGAAGCGTGGATACACTTGATCAGGCTGGGGTCGGCGAGCGCATGAGAGCTGAGGGAATTCCCCATAGCGGATTTGAACTTGCTTTCGACGGCTCACAACACCGAATTGATCTGGAAGCGCTGACCGGGAAGCAAGTGATGGTTTATGGTCAGACCGAAGTTACCAAAGACCTCATCAAGGCCCGAGAGCAATTCGGCGGACAAACAATATACCACGTTGATGATGTAACGATTGATGCAGTCTCTTCTCCAAAACCAGAGGTTAATTTTTTGGTTTCCGGCGAAGCTAAAAAAATTACCTGCGATTTCGTTGTTGGCTGCGATGGCTTTCACGGTGTTTCACGCAAAGCAATTCCATCCGATATTCTGAAGACGTATGAACGGGTTTATCCATTCGGCTGGCTTGGACTTTTGACTGAGCAACCTCCAGTTTCAGATGAATTGATTTATGCAAATCATGAAAATGGATTTGCACTTTGCTCTATGCGATCTGCAACCAGAAGCCGGTATTACTTGCAATGCAGCACGGACGATGACGTATCGAACTGGTCGGATGATCGTTTCTGGAAAGAGTTGAGAATTCGCATCGGCCCTCAATACGCCGACAAGTTGCAGGCTGGTCCTTCAATTGAAAAGAGCATCGCTCCGCTAAGATCTTTTGTCGCTGAACCCATGCAATATGGTAACCTGTTTCTTGCTGGCGACGCGGCCCATATTGTTCCGCCAACCGGAGCAAAAGGATTAAATCTTGCCATCTCGGACATTCGTGTTTTGGCAAATGCATTTTTGGAATTTTATAGCAGCGGTAAAAAAAACAAGTTGGATAGCTACTCCTCTACTTGTTTGTCCCGCATCTGGAAAGTTGAGCGTTTCTCGTGGTATCTTTCTCAATTGATGCATCAGTTTCCGCAGCATTCTGCATTTGAAAAGAAAATGCAGCGCGCAGAATTTGATTATATTTGCCAATCAGAGGCGGCAAGCAAATCAATTGCTGAGAATTATGTTGGCTTGCCTTTGGAGATTTGAACCATGCAATTTGTAAAACTTAACGGTATTAATATTCACTATCAGATAATCGGCGCGCCGGATGACAAACCGGTACTGGTATTTTCAAATTCGCTTGGAACAGATTTTCGTATCTGGCGCGATCTTGTAATGCGGTTTGCAGGTGATTACGCAATCATTGCCTACGACAAACGCGGCCACGGACTTTCTGATGCGCCGCCAGCACCCTACAAGATGGATGATCATGTCGGTGATTTGGCCGCGTTGCTTGATTATCTGTCTGTTAAAGAAGCCATCGTCTGTGGACTTTCAGTCGGAGGGCTCATTGCTCAGGGATTGGCGCTGACACGCCCGGACTTGGTTCGTGCCCTCATCCTTTGCGACACAGGTCACAAAATTGGCAATGATGAGTTATGGAACATGCGCATAGAAACGGTACAAGCTCAGGGCTTGTCCGCGCTTTCTGACGCGATACTGGAGCGGTGGTTTTCCGAGGCTTATCGGCGCGATGATAATCCGGACTTTGCAGGCTATCGTAACATGCTGGAGCGAACGCCCGTTGCTGGTTATGCAGGCACTTCCTATGCCATTAGAGACTCGGACTTTACGGCAATGACCCCAACAATTGACGTGCCTACATTGTGTATTGTTGGCGATGAAGACGGGGCAACACCGCCTGCGCTGGTTGAGGAACTTTCAGGTCTTATTCCAAAATCTGAATTTGAAGTAATCACAGGTGCCGGGCACTTGCCCTGTATAGAACAACCCATCGCCATGTATGAAATTATGCATACGTTTTTGCGTCGGACATTGGCAAATGCCTAAACAGCCTTCAGAAAAATTTGCCAAAGGCATGGATATCCGGCGCAAGGTTTTGGGCAATAAACATGTGGACAAGGCTGAAGCTAACAAGACAGATTTTGATAAATCCTTTCAGGAACTGATCACGGAAAATGCCTGGGGCAACGTTTGGCAAGGAAATCAGTTTTCGCTTCGAGAACGCTCAATCGTCACCTTGGCGCTACTTGCAAGCCTTGGTCATTGGGAGGAATTCCAAATGCACGTCCGCGCTTCTAAGAACACCGGCGCTACGAAGGACGATATTCGAGAAGTCTTGATGCATGTGGCAATCTATGCCGGCGTACCAACCGCAAATAAGGGGTTCAAACTGGCAAAACTGGTTTTTGCGGAGGATGATCAAACCTCATGACCAAGAGCAGGCCGGGTTTTCTCCCCAGGGACTATGACTGGCATCCGCAAGCACTAACGCCTGCCTACAAGTCTTCACGCCTTAGGTCCCCTTCTAAACCGCTTGTGATGTTGCCAGACGCAACAACAGAAATGCACGGACCAGTATTTGGTCAAGAGAATATCGGCGAAACTGACAATGACTTGGTTCATAATTTTGCACAACCGGGAGAAAGTGCAATTGGGCCACGCATACAGGTGCATGGCCGAGTGCTGGATGAATTCGGCCATCCGGTTCAAAACACGTTAGTTGAAATCTGGCAGGCAAATTCCGGCGGTCGCTATCGACATAAGAATGACACTTATTTGGCGCCGCTTGATAAAAACTTCAGCGGCTGCGGCCGAACAATGACAGATGAAGACGGTACATATCAGTTTTTCACAATTCAACCAGGCGCATATCCCTGGCCAAATCACGAAAATGCCTGGCGGCCGATGCATATTCATTTTTCTGTTTTCGGTCCGGCATTTGCCCAACGCCTGATTACACAAATGTATTTTGAGGGTGATCCGCTTATTCCGTTATGTCCAATCGTCCAGGGCATAAATGATCAAAAAGCGATAGATCAGCTTACCGCCAAACTTGATATGGAATGCGCAATCAGTATGGACCGATTGGCTTATCAATTTAATGTTGTTCTTCGCGGCAGGAACAGTACGGTTTTTGAAAATAAGCTTGAGGGCAATTAAAATGTCTTCCCGTATAAAATGTCTGAAAGAAAACCCGTCCCAAACCGCTGGTCCCTATGTTCATATCGGATGTATGCCAAGTTTTTCCGGCATCCAGGGCATGTATGTTCACGACCTTGGAACCCGACCCAATGGGCAAACTGAAAAAGCCGAAATTACTATTCGAGGACATATCTTCGATGGATCTAATTCGCTGATCAATGATGCAATGATTGAATTTTGTTACCTGACCAAAGGTGATGACACGGACATTATACTTACGCACTGGGGTCGTATCGCATGCGATTTGCAGACTGGCGAGTTTGTAATTTCTGCGCATATGCCGGTTGCACTTGATGGCGTTTCTTCACCTCATATTTCTTTGTGGATTGTAGCGCGTGGTATCAATCTTGGATTGCACACACGGGTTTACTTTGAGGATGCAATCAATAAAAAAGATAAGCTGTTCGCACTGCTGTCAATTGAGCGCCAAGATACTCTGATTGCAAAACGTCAGGGAAATGAATACCGTTTCGAAATCAATCTTCAAGGGGAGCAAGAAACTGTCTTCTTCGACTTCTGAAACCTTCAACAAGCCCTGTATTTTATG
>JBCCBE010000015.1:0-50461 GCA_039814425.1 Pseudomonadota bacterium | reverse complement strand
GCATAATCTACCACTTGAGACATTTCAGGCTTATTTGGATGCGCGGATATTCGATTTGTACAATGACCCAATGCCAGATATGGGCAGTTTTGAAGGCTATCTTGGCGAGACACGGGCGGCACTTTATCAAATGATTGCTTTTGTTGCCGGGCTTACGCGCAGCTCGGAGCTTGCAGATGCATGTGGACATACCGGCATGGCAATTGGTCTGGCACAATTAATCAGACAGACAGGAAAACACCGTGCGAAACACCAGCTGTTTTTCCCTGAAACCATATTGCAGGAAGCCGGCCTTGAGGCTGACGCATGGTTTGCTGACCAAATAAATGCCCGACATCTTCGGGTACTAGAAGAGATTTCTCAGATTGCGCAATCCCATTATCAACAGGCTTTGGGCGCAATAAAACAATTACCAATTGAAAGTCGTGCAGTTTTCTTGCCACTCACTTTGGTGCCAAAACTCTTGCAGAAACTCAGAAAATCTCCAGAATCCTGCCTTACTCAGCCGCTGACTTTGTCACGACTTACGGTTCACTGGACCTATTTGAGATCAGACAAACAGTTTTCTCGATAAAACTGGCTCCCCGCAAATGCCTTTTTGGAGCCATAACGACCCCTAGGCAATTCAGATGATTTCTGTTCAAATGGTTGAAACGAAATCGCGTAGCGGGAGTTAGCGAAATGAATCAGCTCTTCAATGCAAATGATATATCCCATGTAATCGAAGCGGATCGAGCGCATGTTTGGCACCATCTGATCAATCACTCAAAGTTTGATTCAGTCGACCCTCTTATAATTGTAGAGGGCAAAGGGCTACGGGTTTGGAACCAGGCGGGCAGGGAACACCTAGACGCAGTCTCCGGCGGTGTTTGGACGGTTAATGTTGGTTATGGCCGTGAGTCCATTGCCGATGCTGTACGCGATCAACTCGTTAGAATGAACTATTTTGCAGGCGCTATGGGTTCTATTCCAGGCGCACTTTTTGCGGAAAAACTGATCGAAAAAATGCCAGGAATGAGCAGGGTTTACTATTCAAACTCCGGCTCTGAAGCGAATGAAAAATGCTTCAAGATGGTTCGCCAGATTTCTGAAAATTACTATGGTGGCAAGAAGAACAAGATCCTTTACCGCCAGCGTGATTATCATGGCACGACAATTACCTGCCTTTCAGCCGGCGGTCACGAACAGCGCAACGCGCAGTATGGTCCGTTCACTCCTGGGTTTGTGGAAGTACCGCATTGCTTGGAATACCGTTCGCAATGGGGCGATGTAGAGGATTACGGCATCCGCGCAGCAAATGCGATTGAAGAAGTAATTCTGCGCGAGGGGCCTGATACGATTGGCGCACTGTGCTTAGAGCCGATTACTGCTGGTGGCGGCGTTATTGTTCCACCAGAAGGCTATTGGGATCGGGTGCAGGAAATCTGTAAACAATATGATATTCTTTTGCATATTGACGAAGTTGTTTGCGGGATGGGCCGGACTGGTACTTGGTTTGGGTATCAGCACTACGGTATTGAGCCGGATATGGTGACTATGGCCAAGGGCGTTGCTTCTGGTTATGCAGCAATCTCATGCACGGTCACAACCGAAGAAGTCTTCAATAAATTAAAACCTGCCAATGAAGATACAATGGGCTATTTCCGTGACATTTCGACATTTGGCGGTTGTACGGCAGGTCCGGCAGCAGCGTTAGAAAACATGCGCATTCTCGAAGATGAGAACCTATTGGAAAATACAGTTCAGATGGGCGAATATTTTGTTGAGCAGCTCGAAATTCTGAAGGGCAAGCACGACATGATCGGTGACGTGCGCGGCAAGGGGCTATTCTGTGGTGCAGAACTGGTTGCAGATCGCGACTCAAAAGAACCGGTTGCCGAAACGGTCACTCAGGCAATCGTGGCAGACTGCATGAAAGAAAATGCGGTTGTTATTGGCGCTACTAACCGGTCATTCAAGGGCTTTAACAATACCCTTTGTTTCTCTCCGGGACTGATTGCAACTAAGTCTGATATCGACGAAATAATCCATGCAGTGGACGGTGCGATCACGAGAGTTGTTCAGTAAGAAAGTTCATCAAACGAAACGAAAAACACCGGGGTTTCCCCGGTGTTTTTATTTAAGGGAATTGGTATTGCATGACCGCTGATGAGATTATCAGGAAACTCGAACTGCAACCCCATCCAGAAGGTGGTTACTTCCGCGAAACATTTCGCGATCCAAAAACTGTTGATGGGCGCAGTGTTGGCACGGCAATCTTCTTTCTTCTACGAGAGGGAGAAATCTCGCGTTGGCATAAAGTGGATGCTGCAGAAATCTGGCATTTTTACGCTGGCGCGCCTTTAGAGCTTGGTCTGGCAGAGGATGAAAAATCGTCCGATACCCTAATCCTTGGAAGTGATCTGGAGCAGGGGCAATTACCACAGCATGTAATTCCTACCGGCTGGTGGCAGCAGGCAAGATCACTTGGTGCCTGGACATTGGTAGGATGTACAGTTTCACCCGGATTTGAATTTTCCAGTTTTGAAATGGCTAAAGAAGGTTGGGAACCGGGTTAGCAGCAATCAATTGCGTGGTGCCATCGCCGTAAAATACCGTCATCCAAACCGCAACAAAAAACAATGAAGTTCCGGCCAGAACAAACCCATGCCATATTGCGTAACGGTAGGCTTGCACCTTTTTTGCATAAAAGTATGTACCCGCTGTATAGATCAGGCCGCCAAGAACAATCGTAAGAATGGCAACCATGGAAAGTCTTTCGCCAAAATCAGGGATGGCAAAGATCGCGATCCATCCCAAACCGAGATAAGATGCTAGCGACCAGCTTGGTTCGATATCATCTGCAAAAAGCTTATACAAAATGGCTGGTATCGCAAGCAGCCATACAGCCGCTAGAATGCTGTAGGCGAGGGTTGTTCCGGTATGAACCAAAAGCGGTGTGAACGTGCCGGCGATAAGCGCGTAGATTGCGGCATGATCAAATCGGCGAAGCGTGTCGCGCCAACTGTGCCAGGGTAAAAGATGATAGCCTGCTGAGCTGACAAATGACATTACAACACCCAAACAGTAGATTGCACATGCGATGATCATCGCAATGCCAGCTTGCATCGCTGTCGATGTCATTAAAATTGCACAGGCAATAAGCGCACTGCCAAGACCGATGATATGTATGAACCCATCTGCCCTGCGTTCACGCGCCACAACACTTGGGTAAGGTGTGCCCTTTACAGGATTAGCCAGTTTTTCAAGGGATTCTATCAAAGACGCAAAACTCCGCAGTAACCAAGCTTAACTCTCTAATCTGAATTCGGCAAGTGGGATAAGCTGACCGGTTATATGGTGTTAAGTGTCTATGCAAAACCTTAAAGAAAGGCGAAATTTCTTACTAACATTTGAAGTGCGGATGAATTCTCGTAAGTATACGGAAGGGTAAATAGGTTTTTACAAATCAGTATTGGTCCGGGAAAAACTAACGCCTACCCTTGCGGTCGTCTATCCAGTAATTCCTTCAAAAAATGCCCAGTATAACTGCGCTCGACTTTCACCACGTCTTCCGGTGTTCCGGAGGCAATAAGTTCGCCGCCGCCATCACCACCTTCAGGGCCAAGATCGAGAATATGATCAGCGGTTTTGATGACTTCCAGATTGTGCTCAATCACCACAACCGTATTGCCGGTATCTACCAGTTCGTGCAGCACTTCCAGCAACTTTGCCACATCATGAAAGTGAAGCCCGGTCGTCGGTTCATCTAGAATATAAAGCGTACGGCCCGTTGCCCTGCGTGAAAGCTCCTTGGCAAGTTTAACCCGCTGCGCTTCACCGCCGGAAAGGGTGTTGGCTTGCTGACCGACCTTGATATAACCAAGCCCTACCCGTTTCAGCGTTGACATTTTTTCGCGAACCGACGGAACTGCAGAAAAGAAGTCTTCCGCCTCGTCCACGGTCATGTCAAGAATATCCGCAATTGATTTGCCCTTGAACAACACTTCCAGTGTTTCACGGTTATAGCGCTTACCGTTACAAACATCGCAGGTGACATATACGTCTGGCAGAAAGTGCATTTCAATCTTGATAACACCATCGCCCTGACAGGCTTCGCATCGTCCGCCTTTTACGTTGAAAGAAAACCGGCCTGGTGCGTAACCGCGCGTCTTTGATTCTGGCAATCCAGCAAACCATTCGCGGATTGGCGTAAAGGCACCTGTATAGGTTGCGGGGTTCGAACGCGGTGTCCGTCCAATCGGTGATTGGTCAATATCGATCACCTTGTCGAGATGTTCTAACCCTTCAATTGCATCATGTGGCGCAGGGGCTTCACGCGCATTACCGATCCGTCGCGCCGCTGCCTTGTAAAGGGTTTCAATCAGAAGCGTTGACTTTCCACCACCAGAAACGCCGGTCACACAGGTAAAAATACCAAGCGGGAAATCGGCAGTTACATTTTGCAGATTGTTACCGGTTGCGCCTTTTACACGAACAAGTTTGCCCTTTTTGCCAACCCGCCGGGTTTCGGGAAACGGGATTGCCATGCTGCCTGTTAGATATTGCCCGGTGATGGATTTCTTCGACTTCATCACCTGTTTTGGTGTGCCGGCGGCGATGACTTCACCACCGTGTATGCCAGCGGCGGGGCCGATATCCACCAGATGATCAGCAGAAAGGATTGCATCTTCATCATGCTCCACCACAATCACCGTGTTACCAAGATCACGCAGATGGCGCAGCGTATCCAGCAGTCGTGCATTGTCGCGTTGATGTAATCCGATAGAAGGTTCATCCAGCACATAAAGGACGCCGGTCAGACCCGACCCGATTTGCGAGGCAAGGCGAATACGCTGGCTTTCACCGCCGGAAAGCGTCCCGGAATTACGCGATAAGGTAAGGTAATCAAGTCCCACATCATTGAGAAATTTCAACCGCTCGCGGATTTCCTTCAAAATACGCGCGGCGATTTCGTTTTGTTTTTCATTCATAGTTGCAGGCAGAGCTTCAAACCATTCCGCCGCCTTGCGGATTGAAAGCGTTGTGACATCAGAAATATGCTTCCCGTCCAGCTTGACGCAAAGTGCCTCAGGTTTTAGTCGATTTCCGGCGCAAGCCTCGCAAGGTGAGGAGGACATGAACTTCTCGATTTCCTCACGCATCCAGGAAGAGTCAGTTTCTCTCCAACGTCGTTCCAGATTAGGGATGACACCCTCAAACGTTTTCTTCGTTTTATACGTGCGCATCCCGTCATCATAAGTGAAATTGATCTCGGTCTTGCCGGTACCATGCAGCACAGCTTCTTTTGCATCCGCTGTCAGTTCCTTCCATTGGTCAGAAAGCTTGAACTTGTAATGCTTGCCAAGTGCTTCAAGCGTTTGCGCATAGTAGGGTGAGGGGGTCGAAGATTTAGACCAGGGAACAATCGCGCCACCACGTAACGTAAGCGTATCATCAGGCACTACCATTTCCCGGTCCATGCCTTTTTGAGTGCCAAGGCCATCACAGGAAGGGCAGGCACCGAAGGGATTGTTAAACGAAAACAACCGAGGTTCAATTTCCGGGATCGTAAATCCGGAAACCGGGCAGGCAAATTTCTCGCTGAACACAAGTGTTTCATGGGTGGCATTGAGCGATTTGTTCTTGGACCCGCCTGCGGCTGTGTCTTCTGGCGGTAACGGTTTGTCCGCCAGTTCTGCGACAGCCATGCCATCCGCGAGTTTTAGCGCAGTTTCTAAACTATCCGCGAGGCGCGCGGCAATGTCATCACGTACAACCAAGCGGTCCACGACTACATCAATGTCGTGCTTGTATTTTTTGTCCAACACTGGCACTTCTGAAATATCATAGATTGAGCCGTCCACTTTGATCCGCTGAAAGCCTTGTTTCGTAAGTTCGGCAATTTCCTTGCGGTATTCGCCCTTTCGCCCCTGTACGATTGGAGCAAGCAGGTACAGGCGGCTTCCTTCTTCAAGCGCCATGATACGGTCCACCATCTGGCTAACGGTCTGGCTTTCAATTGGCAGTCCTGTTGCAGGTGAATACGGAACGCCGACCCGCGCAAACAGAAGTCGCATGTAGTCGTAAATCTCGGTGACAGTTCCCACCGTTGAACGTGGGTTTTTTGAGGTTGTTTTCTGCTCAATTGAGATTGCGGGCGAAAGACCATCAATCTGGTCCACGTCCGGTTTTTGCATCATTTCAAGAAATTGGCGTGCATAGGCAGACAGACTTTCTACATAGCGGCGTTGGCCCTCTGCATAGATTGTATCAAACGCCAGGGATGATTTGCCTGACCCTGAAAGTCCAGTAATGACAATCAGCTTGTCCCGCGGCAGATCAATGTCCACGTTTTTTAGATTATGCTCACGCGCGCCGCGCACGGAGATGTTTTTTAAATCACTCATAGATCATTCCAAGGGAGGGAATTAAGAATCAGGGTTGCAATTCGTCCTATATAGGAACATAATAAGAACAAATTGAAATGCCAACTTCATTTTTACCCGGTTAGATGTGTGGAAAGATAAAGCGGACAGTCGAGTTTGCAAGCTAAATGGGGCATGGTAATCGCAGATTTTGTGGAAGGTGAAGTTCCTTCCGGTTTTTGTGGAGTTTAAAATGGCTGGCAGCGTTAATAAAGTGATTTTAGTTGGTAACCTGGGCGCGGACCCGGAGATACGTCGTACACAGGATGGTCGCCCGATTGCCAACCTGAGTATCGCGACGTCAGAAAGTTGGCGGGATCGCAATTCTGGGGAAAAACGGGAAAAAACGGAATGGCATCGCGTCGTTGTTTTTAACGAGGGCCTTTGCAAAGTTATTGAACAATATGTGAAAAAAGGTTCGAAAGTATATCTGGAAGGCCAGTTACAGACACGAAAATGGCAGGATCAAAACGGCCAGGATCGTTATACAACGGAGGTTGTCCTCCAGGGCTTTAACAGCAGTCTGACCATGCTTGACGGACGGGGTGACAACCAGGGTGGTGGGTATGCGGCACCTGCATCTTCCGGTGGCGATTTTGGTGGTTCCGGCCAATCTTCCGGTGGTTTTGGTGGCGGCCCGTCCAACGGGGATATTGACGACGAAATCCCATTCTGATTGATTAGCTGCCGAAGTTAGACAAAATGATGCGGCCATAGTGGGGACTAGGTGATATGGCCAAAAGTAAAAAGAAGACAGAGAAATCAAAAATTAGCATACCTAAATCTTTGAAGAAAAAGAAAAAGGGTGCATTAAAAAACAAGTCCAAGCCGGAAAACGTAACTGCGCCGGAGCTTGATGAACATGGCTCGTCTAATCGGACTGATATTGCCTCATGGCAAGATGTGAGGGGGCGTGCTTCTGATCACAAACCCGTATCGTTTGCGAATGATGATGTTCAGGTTAGAAAACAAAAACCTGTTGCGCAGGGTAAGAATGAGGTTACCAATATGCAGGAACAAAACACCAGTCTCTTTACGCATGCCTTCGGTATTTTAATTGCTGCCACATTGATAGCCTTGATGATGGTTGCTCTGGTATTTATTTTACCGGATGGCAAAGCAGCGCTATTAGCCAATTCAGGCTTCCCGGGGGGTGATTACAGCTTGCGCACTTTACAATCTGCTTTGTTTCTCGATACGCTTTTTCCAATCGCCTACGGTGCCGGTTTTGCTGTCCTGACCGCAGCCCATAAAAATCGTGGAAACCGCTCATTGGTGCGTATGATATTAGCGGGTATTTTGGTTGTCATCGTTACCGATTTGGCAGAAAATTCGATCATTTATTCAAGCAGCATCAGTGCAACCCCGCTAACTCAATTACTGCCTGTTCTGACAATGATCAAATTTGTAACGCTTGCAGCAGTTGGTGTGATATTGTCTGCTATCCTGATCCCAGCCGGTGGGTTAAGCGTACTGTCTTTCTTCCTACTGAGATTTGCATTTCCATTCGGGACCGCTTTGTTAGTCTCCGGCCTTTATGCAGATATGGTGCAAGCGGCGGTAGGCATTTCAGTGCCTTTGGTACTTTTGGTTTTGGCACTATATGCCCGGCATCATGCAAAGCAAAGTTCATGAGGCGGCGGACCTTTCTTGGTGGCAGTGCTTTGACAGTTTTTGCAATGAGTAATGCAGTTACAAGTGCAGCAGATCAGTCTATTGATGGCTATCATATGCCCTCCGAAGAGGGGCCACATGAGCGCACCTTTATGCAATGGCCGGTAAGTCGCCAAGTATACTATAGCAATCGGCAGCTGGAAAACGTTCAAAAGACGATAGCTGATGTTGCTAACACTATTTCGGAGTTTGAACCGATCGTAATGCTAATGGATGCGCAACACCAAAAGCGTGCTCGCAGGCTTTTGAGTTCCGACGTTGAAATATGGAATGTGCCAACTGAAGACCTGTGGTGCCGCGATAGCGGGCCAGTTTTTGTGATGAATAGTCAGGGTGATCAGGCTATTTCCAATCTTAATTTTAATGGTTGGGGAAACAAGCAAGTTCATAAAGATGATGGACAGATTGCCGATCGTGTTGGCGAGATTCTGGAGATACCCGTGTTTAATAATGGTATTGTTGGGGAAGCCGGTGGTATCGAAAGCAATGGTGCGGGTACTCTTATTGCGCATGAAAGCAGTTGGATAAACCCCAATCGCAACCGGTTTGGAAAACAGGAAGTCGCCACAAAACTCAAGCAGGCTCTGGGTGCTGAACAAGTGATCTGGGCACCCGGTATATCTGGGTTGGACATTACAGATTACCATATTGATGCCCTGGCACGTTTTACCGATGAAACCACAATTTTGATTCAGTTGCCGGATCGGATATTTGCAGGAGACCCTTGGTCAAGAGCTGCATTTGAAACCAGAGATATTTTGGCAAAAGCGGAAGATCTTGACGGAAACCGGTTTAGTATTGTTGAGATCCCTGAACCAACGAAACCAAGGAACAAACATGCAGACTTTGTTGCTTCATACGTAAATTATTATGTCTGCAATGGTGCTGTTATTTGTGCGGAGTTTGGTGATCGGGAGGCTGATTCGATTGCAATAAATCAGCTAACAAGGCTTTTTCCCGATAGAGAAATCATTGCTATAAATGCGGACGAATTAGGAAAACTTGGCGGTGGAATTCATTGCGCAACCCAGCAACAGCCAGCTTCTGTTTGAACCGGAGTTGTAGAATTCAATTTACTTTTCTTCTCGCGCCTTCTTGGTGCGTTCTAATTCCAGCCGATGGTGCTCAGCACTTTGTACTTCAAGGAAAATCCGTTTCACAACAGGGAATTCTTTCTTGATTGCAAGTTCCAGCGCGTAGTTTGTGTTTTCAACTTCTCCAGCACGAATATCATTTCTGTAATCAATTGAAATAACGAGCAGCACATCATTAGGTCCACGGTGGAGGGTGCGGATCTCGTTGAGACTATCAACAGCGCCTTCGGCTTCGATAATGCTGCTAATTCTTTCAACGATTTCTGGAGCAGCAGCTTCGCCTATCAGTAGGCCCATTGTTTCGCGAGCAAGAACTATAGCAGTTCCAGCCAAAATCAGTCCGATACAAATTGAGGCAACGCCATCGAGTTCCGGAATATTCAGATATTGAGCACCAAGAATACCAAGGAATGCGACAATCAGACCAAGCATTGCCGCGGTGTCTTCAAACAGCACTGTAAAAATTGTTGGATCTTTGGATTCTGAAACAGCCTGAATAATTGAACGCTTGCCGCGGGTGAGTTGGAATTCTTTAAAAGCAATCATCCAGGCAACGCCTTCAAATATCATCGCTAAACCCAGCACGATGTAGTTTATCGTAGGATCATTGATGACATGTGGATGAATGACTTTGTTAATTCCCTCATAAAGGGAAACACCGGCACCGACTGCAAAGATCAAAATAGCAACAACAAATGCCCAAAAATATATTTCCGATGCATAGCCGAATGGGTGTTTTTCATCTGCGGGTCGATTGGCCCGATGAAGTCCGTATAACAGCAATCCTTGATTACCAGTGTCAACGAGCGAGTGTATTCCTTCCGAAAACATGGCCGAAGAACCGGTGACACTCGCTGCGAAAAACTTGGTGATAGCAATTAGGCCGTTTCCGACCATTGCTGCATAAATCACCTTTTTGGAACCTGATGCCATAAATGAAGCTTGCCTAACCCAATCAAGCAGATAATCAAACCAGTAGCTTGCTTAGTCAAGCGGCTTGTCGAAGCCTTTTTAAGCTGTTTCTTTTGGAGGTTTTGACAATTCCTCCAGCAACCGCTTCATTTCACTGTCGACTCCGTCTTCTTTATCAGAGGCTTCGGGCTGTTCTTCTGCTACCGGGGTCGGCATTTCAAATGTGGCAGATGAAAGTGCGCTATCAAGTTCTTGCGTGATTGCGTCTTCAATTTCATCACTAGCTATGTCTTCTGTTAAATCAACGGACTCAACAGCGTCATCAATTGCAGCTTGAACAGACTCTTCAGAAACCAGATTTGTATCAGCTGCAGCAACTTCAACTTCTGACACCGCTTCTTCTGCTGGTGTATCGGAAATTAAAGCTTCTGCGATTTCGACCTCTGATACTTCATCTGTAGTTTCTAACTCAGAGGTTTTTTCACTATCAAGAATTGGCGATAAAACTGCGGCTGTGGTAGCCGCGACAGCTGCTATAGGTTGCTTAGCAGATGAAGGTTTTGGTTCTTCAATTGCAACGTCATTATCACGAGTAGGAGTTCGCTCTGTTACCTTTGAAGTCGCTTCCGATGTTTTAACTGCCGTGTTCGCCACTGGCTGGGGTTCGGCTGGCGCGGTTGTAACATTTGCGGGTTGTGAGGTTGGTTGAACACGAATGATATTGGATTCAACAACCACATCTGTCGGGCCTCCAATCATCACAAGATGTTCAACATTGTCCCGGCGAACAAGAACCACATATCGCTTGTCATCAACTGCTGCTGAATCGGTAACAGATAGACGCGGAATCCTGTTTCTACCAGCACGCCTGGCTGGTGAACCTGCTATCTTTCGAAAAATCCAGACTATTAATATTAGTCCGATTACCAGACCTAAGGTTACTAAAACCAGTTGTGTAGCCGATCCGTTTTCACCGGCCAGCAGGCTATCTAACCATTCCATACGCATAACTCCCTCGAACCATTAGTCTCTTGCCGTATTTTATTGACGGACTTACTAGCCCCTAAATCGCCGTAAATAGCTAATTATCCGTCAAGAAGACAAGATATTACAGTAATATGCTATTTATGCCAAGTTTTAGGCAACTGTAGGGCAATCGGATGCAAGATGTGTCCTAAATTCAAAGTTTGGTTACAAATTTTTCTTTAGTTTCAATCGTTGCGCGACAAGTCTAATATGTTGTGGAATCGGTTTTCGGGGACGCTGAATGGCAAATGAGAACGCACTGGATAATGAAGTCAACGCACCAATTGTGAATACAGTTGGTACATCATCCGGTTTGGGCCGTTTTGCTTTGCTCGGCGGATTTTTGTTCCTCGGGGTGGTCTTTCTGGGGCTTTTTGGCGCGGAAAAACTGGGTGAACCAATTTTTCTTGCGGTTTTAGGCGTATTCGCAAGTGTTGGCATTTTCTTTCTGTTTTCGCTTGCACTTGGCATGATCCAGCTTTCAAGCAGACAGGATGCAGATGATTTTATGCACGCGTTGGTTAGCGAAATGGACTCAGGTGTTGTGGTCGTTGATCGTGAAAACCGGGTTGTTTATGCCAATAATTCCTATGCCAAGCTTACAGGCTTAAATTCGCCAGAAGATGTCTCAAGTGTTGATGCAGTGTTTGCTCGAAGATCTGAGGCTGCGGAAACGATCTATAAAATGTCCAATGCGGCTCGCTCTGGAAAAGCAGTAGTTGAGGAAATTAGACTGGGTGCGGGATTAACTGATGATCAGGAGGGTGCCCGGTGGTTTCGGTTACGGGCAAAGCCAATTGTTTTAAAAAACCAGCGGCAGACTTTTACCGTCTGGCAGGTCTCTGACGTAACGGTTGACCGGCGCGAACAGGAAAATGCGTTTCAGACGCTTCAAGACGCAATCCATTACCTAGATCACGCCCCAGCCGGTTTCATGTCCAGTGAAAATAACGGCTCGATAATGTATATAAATGCCACGCTATCTGACTGGCTTGGTCTCGATCTTGCCCGGTTTGAACCAGGATCAATCAATGTCAATGAACTGTTTTCGGCTGAAAACCTCACCTTGTTTGGATCGTTGGATGCCAATTCAGAACCAAACCGAACGAATATCATTGACCTGGATATGACACGTGCTGACGGCAAGCTTCTACCGGTACGCCTTTACAGCCGAAACCCATATTCAACGGATTCCGCTCCCGGTGCCTCGCGCACTTTAGTGCTTAACCGTTCTTCTGATGTTGTCGAAACGGACGCGCTGAGAGATTCTGAATTACGCTTCACCCGCTTTTTCAACAACACACCGATTGCAATTGCCGGAATAAGCCAAAATGGCAAGATCGTGCGGACCAACGCACCGTTTCAAAACGTGTTTTCTGCGGCAATCAAAGACAAAGGCGCCGGCAATAAACTGAATTTTTCAGACATAGTTTCAAGTGATGACCAAGACCGTCTTACCACCACTGTCGAGCGGGCACTTGCAGGTGAAGCCCGCATCAATCCAGTCGATCTTTCAATTTATGGCGATGAATCACGGTTTGTGCGTTTCTTTGTGAGCCAGGTCAGTGATGGTGGAATTGCTGACCATGAAGAAGGTGCGGAAGATCAGGAACAGGTGATTATTTATGCGCTGGATATCACCGAACAGCGCGCGCTTGAAGATCAGTTTGCAAAGGGTCAGAAAATGCAGGCGGTGGGCCAACTCGCCGGTGGCATCGCGCATGATTTCAATAATGTTCTAACGGCGATAATTGGGTTTTCTGATCTGCTGCTTGGTAATCACAAGCCTTCGGATCCCTCTTTCCAGGACATTATGAACATCAAACAGAATGCAAACCGTGCGGCAAGCCTTGTTCGCCAATTGCTTGCGTTTTCGCGGCGCCAGACCTTGCGCCCTCAAGTGTTACATCTTTCAGACGTTCTTTTGGACCTCAAAATGCTACTTGATCGTCTTGCAGGAGACAGGATCGAACTTAGCGTCAAACATGGACGTGATCTCTGGCCTGTCCGCGTTGATATCTCCCAATTGGAACAGGTCATCGTGAATCTGCTCGTAAATGCGCGCGATGCAATGGAAGATGAAGGTAAACTCGAAATCCGCACGCTTAACGTGATTGCCGATGAATGTGATGAGAAATATCCATTCGCAGAATTGGAATCTGCCGACTATGTACTTATCGAGGTGGAAGATGAGGGTACCGGCATGTCTAAAGAAGTTATGGACAAAGTTTTTGAGCCGTTTTTCTCCACCAAAGAAGTTGGCAAGGGAACCGGCCTTGGTCTTTCCACTGTATACGGCATCATAAAGCAAACCGGCGGTTACATTTATCCTGAAAGTGAAGAAGGCAAGGGGACCATATTCCGGGTCTTTTTGCCAAGGCATATCATTACTGAAAGCGAGCAGGAAGAGGCAGACGCTGCAAGCGGTGCGGCCAGTGAAGAACCGAAAAAAGATCTGACGGGAACCGCGACCATATTACTTGTTGAAGATGAAGACGCTGTACGTGCTTTTGGCTCGAGGGCTTTAAGTTCGCGCGGTTACGAGGTTCATGAAGCTGCAAGTGGGGTTGAAGCGCTGGAAGTTATGGAAGACTATGGTGATGATATAGACCTTGTCGTTTCAGATGTAGTGATGCCGGAAATGGATGGTCCGACCCTACTTGGTGAATTGCGCAAGACCCATCCCGACCTTAAGTTCATTTTCGTTTCTGGATATGCAGAAGAAGCATTTGCTAAAAATCTGCCGGAACAAGAGCGGGAAAAGTTTGGCTTTCTGCCGAAACCATTTTCATTAAAGCAACTTGCCACTTCGGTAAAAGAAATGCTGGAAGAGTAATCAGGAAGCAGGGCGATACAGCATGAAACTACTTGTTCCTCCGCCAATTTATGCACTTGTTTGTGCATTTGCTATCTGGCTTTTAAATCAATATTTCCCGACATTTGAATACAGATTTTCCGTTCAAACATTGCTCGCAAGTCTGTTGATAATATTGGGCGTCTCAATGGATCTGCTTTCGATCCGACGGTTTTTTAAAATTGGTACGACTGTCAGTCCAGTAAGCCCACAAAATACCGAGGCACTGGTCACGGAAGGCGTTTACAGCATAAGCCGAAATCCAATGTATCTGGGATTGCTGTTTATATTGACAGGGATTGCTATATGGGCGGGCAATTTACTTGGCTTGCTTACAATTCCGGTATTTGTATTTTTGATCACCAAATTTCAGATAATACCGGAAGAAGAAATTTTACTGGAGAAATTTGGTGAAGTGTATGGCAATTACCTGATGAAGGTACGGCGGTGGATATGACCCTGTACTACGGTTTGTGATACAAGGTCTTGTTCTTGCTGAAATACACCGGGGTATAAAAACCACCACATGATTTGTTGGCCTGTAGACTGGCTGAATTCAATCTTACCGCTACAAATGCACATACTGTCAAAATTGCCAATAAAGTGAATGACATTACTACAAATAACATAGCTAACTCCTGTTTCCTCTATCTTTTCCTCAGGTGGATTAACGCTGAACACAATCTCTATGTAGTATTCACAATGAAATGTTTCTGTGCGGTTTGACACACGCCAAGTGCGCATGACAAAAGGGCGATATGAAACGAATTGCTTATTATCCTGGTTCCTTTGATCCGATTACAAACGGTCATCTCGATGTGTTGCGTCAAGCCGCTGCAATAGCTGATCGACTTGTCGTAGGGATTGGCATTCATCCTGGGAAAGCGCCCATGTTTTCTTTTGAGGAACGCGCTTCGTTGATAAAGGCGGTAACCCGAGAATTTCCGGTTGAAGTGCATGTGGAAGCCTTCGACAATCTGGTTGTTGATGCGGCTAGACACGCGGATGCTACAATCCTGATCCGGGGTTTGCGTGATAGTACCGATCTTGATTATGAAATGCAGATGGCGGGTATGAACGGCACTATGGCGCCCGGCTTGACGACCATATTTCTACCCGCAAGTCCGATGGTCCGTGCAATTACTGCCACACTTGTACGCCAGATTGCCAAAATGGGTGGCGATGTCTCACCATTTGTTCCACCCGTTGTATTAGATGCGTTGTCCGAGAAACTCGGCTGAAAATAAGGAAACACCCATGAATTTGATTACAAAGCTAATGGCGGCCGTCTGCTTACTTGCGATGAGCGTAACCAGCGTATTTGCTGCCAGCGACGTGCTTAAACTACAACTGAATAATGGTATGGTTGAAATTAAACTTCGGCCTGATCTAGCGCCGAAACACGTCGAGCGCATTACCACGCTTGCCAATAAAGGCTTTTATGACGGCATTGTCTTCCACCGTGTAATTGAAGGGTTTATGGCGCAAACCGGTGATCCAACCGGAACTGGACGCGGTGGTTCCGATTTGCCAGATTTGAAAGCTGAATTTACATCAGCGCCGTTTGATCGCGGTGTTCTTGGTATGGCACGTTCGCAAAGCCCGAACTCTGCAAATTCACAGTTTTTCATCATGTTCGCCGAAGGATATTTTCTGAATAACCAATACACCGTCTTTGGTGAGGTTACCAAGGGAATGGAATTCGTGGATATGATCAAAAAGGGTGCGCGTTCAAACAACGGTTCGGTTACTGATCCCGATAAGATTATAAAAATGCGAACCGCAGACAATTTCTAATCCGAATTATAAATTTTAAGGATAATACAATGGCAGATTATAAAGACCCGGAAAACACGATCGTTATGGAAACCACCAAAGGCGAAGTGGTTATCGAATTAAAACCGGCTGTTGCCCCAAATCATGTGGCTCGCATTAAAGAGCTTTCCCGCGAAGGATTTTACGATGATATCGTATTTCACCGGGTGATTGACGGGTTCATGGCACAGTGTGGTTGCCCGGACGGACGGGGGACTGGAGGTTCTTCAAAACCTGATTTGGAAGCGGAATTCAACCGGGAGCATCATGGACGTGGTACTTGTTCTATGGCGCGCTCCCAAAATCCGAACTCTGCTAACTCACAATTCTTCATTTGTTTTGATGATGCTGAATTTCTCAATAACCAGTATACGGTTTGGGGCCAGGTAATCGACGGCATGGATAATGTCGATAAAATCAAGCGTGGCGAACCCGTGCATGATCCAGACCGAATAGTTTCCATGAAGGTTGCTGCTGATCTCTGATACCTGTTAAATGCGCGTTGATCTTTTCGACTTCAACCTGCTGGCAGATAGAATTGCCCTGCGTCCTGTGGAGCCACGGGACGCAGCAAAAATGCTTTTGGTGGACGGGACGTGTAAAGACAGCGTCGTAAGCAACTTGCCTTCGTTTCTCAGGGCGGGTGATGTTATTGTCTTCAACGATACGAAGGTTATCCCTACACAACTTCAGGGTGTGCGAATTCGCAATGGCGTCGCGGCGGGTGTTTCTGCAACACTCCATACACGTCTTGCTTCCAACCGATGGTTGGCTTTCGTAAAAGGCGCGAAGAAACTCCACTTGAACGATCTGATTTCTTTCAGTGCTTCAATTTCCAAAGGTGTTGATGAAACACTCGACTGCCAGGTGACACGAAAGCAGGAGACCGGCGATATCGAACTTACGTTTGATCTGGCAGGTGCTGCATTTGATGAACGGCTAATGGCGGTAGGAACAATGCCGCTGCCGCCTTATATTGCCGGAAAACGCCAGACTGATGAAAAGGATATGGATGATTATCAAACCGCCTACGCACGAGAACAAGGCGCTGTCGCCGCACCGACGGCAGGACTGCATTTCACAGATGAGTTGATGCAAGCACTGCGAGATAAAGGTGTACTCTTAAAATTTGTCACACTGCACGTTGGGCCTGGAACCTTCCTGCCAGTCAAGGTTGAAGATACAGAAGATCATCAGATGCATTCGGAATGGGGTGTCGTTTCACAAGCCACTGCCGATGCAATCAACAAAGCCCATCAGGAGGGAAATCGCTTAATCTGTGTGGGAACCACATCCCTTCGCCTGATCGAAAGTGCGGCCAATTCCGATGGTCAGGTTGAGGCCTGGGAAGGGGATACAGATATATTCATCACACCCGGTTATCGGTTCAAAGCAGTTGATATGCTAATGACCAATTTTCACCTGCCGAAATCGACGCTTTTTATGCTGGTTTCCGCATTTTGTGGGTTGGAAACCATGCGCAGCGCTTATGAGTATGCGATTGAAAATCAATATCGGTTTTATTCCTATGGCGATGCCAGCCTGTTATACCGCCAGACATGACAATACCGTTTTCCTTCAAACTTCTGGGCAGTGACGGAAATGCCAGGCACGGGTGCATCACCACATCGCGTGGTGACGTTCGCACACCTGCATTCATGCCGGTGGGGACTGCGGGCACCGTAAAAGCCATGTATATGGATCAGGTACGCGAACTCGGTGCAGATATCATTTTGGGCAACACCTATCATTTGATGTTGCGCCCGGGTGCAGAAAGAGTTGCAAAACTTGGCGGACTGCACAAATTTGGGGGATGGAACGGACCGATCCTGACGGATTCCGGTGGGTTCCAGGTTATGTCATTATCAGCATTGCGAAAAATGACCGAAAAGGGTGTCACCTTTCAATCCCATATTGATGGCGCGAAATATGAACTAACCCCGGAGCGTTCGATCGAAATTCAAGGACTGCTTGGGGCAGATATTCAAATGCAATTAGATGAGTGTATCGCTCTACCTGCCCCAGAAGAGGAAATCGAACGTGCTATGGAACTGTCGCTGCGATGGGCGGAGCGTTCAGCGATTGCCTTTGGTAACCAGCCCGAACGGGCGATGTTTGGGATTGTTCAGGGCGGAGACAATGAACGGTTACGACTGAAGTCTGCTGCTGAATTGGCAAAGATGGAACTAAAGGGTTATTCAATTGGTGGGCTGGCGGTGGGTGAGCCGCAAGAGGTGATGTTGCAGGTTTTGCAGTACACTTGCCCGGCCTTGCCGTCTAACAAACCGCGATATCTTATGGGCGTTGGCACTCCTGATGATCTGCTTCAAAGCATTTCAAAAGGTGTCGATATGTTCGATTGCGTGATGCCGACACGGGCAGGCCGTCATGGCCTTGCCTATACCCGATACGGCAAGATTAATTTGAAAAATGCTCGCCATGCCGAAGATCCTAGACCTTTGGATGAAACCTCTGATTGTCCTGCTGCGCGTGATTACTCGCGCGCATATTTGCACCATCTAGTAAAGTGTAATGAAGCATTGGGCGGGATGCTGCTTACCTGGAATAATTTGCATTATTATCAACACATAATGGCTGGTGCACGCGATGCAATTTCCGCCGGTCAATACGATGATTATCTCGCAGAAACAAAGTCTGAATGGGATAACGGAGATATTGCGGGATGGCAGTGGAATTGATAGCCTCTCCCAACCGATAGATACGGATCAGAGTGCAGCGTGAAATTAGTAAAAAACCTTTTAAGAGGTTCCCAAACAAGCATTGTTGTTGATGCGAATATCCCGTTTCCAAGTGTTCATGCGGAGAAACCGGCAGATTTGCTGGTCCATTGTCCTTCTCATCAAGCGACACAGTTGAAACAGTCTGGTTGTCTGGCAACCGAAACAGATATCAGATCCCTATTCATTAAGGATGAAAGTACCCGCATGGGTCTCGGCAGTTTCAAGGCTTTGGGTGCGGCCTATGTGATCGCGCATGCTGCTGCTGAAACAGGCAGCGAGAATATGTCTGCGGCGTTAAAAGGGCAAACCTATGTCACCGCAAGTGCTGGCAATCATGGTCTGTCCGTTGCTGCTGGTGCCGCGATTTTTGGTGCTAACTCTATAATTTTTTTATCCCAAACTGTTCCCTCAGCATTTGCAGATCGATTGCGGGACAAGGGCGCAGAGGTTCGCGTCGAAGGTGACGACTATGAAGCAAGCATGCAGGCAGCGGCTCAATTAGCTGAAGACCAGGGTTTTATCTTGCTCTCCGATAGTTCGTGGGCGGGGTATTACGAGTTGCCGCATCGTTTGATGGAAGGCTATCTTGTTGCTGCAAAAGAGTCGGTTGATCAAATACCAGAAATACCCAGCCACATCTTTCTTCAGGCAGGTGTGGGTGGATTGGCGGGCGCATTTGCCGCTTTCTATCGTGAGGCATGGGGCGACGCGCCAACTATCACAGTTGTGGAACCAGATGCAGCTCCAGCGCTTCAAGCAAGTATTGAGGCAGGAAAATCTGTTTTTGCGGATGGTCCAGTTTCAAACATGGGAAGGTTGGATTGTAAGGAGCCTTCATTGATTGCGCTGAAAGGTCTTGCGCGCGATGCCGACTATTTCCTCACCATCAGCGATGATTTGGCAACGCAGGTTCTGAACCGATTGGGAGAAGAAGGAATGCCAAGTTCACAATCAGGCATTGCCGGAATCGCTGCTTTGTACACGGATGACGGATTAAAGAAAGCAATGGGTCTTGAAGATACGTCAGTAGTCCTATCGATTTTGAGTGAAGGGGATGATTGAGGGATGGATTTTTCTTATTCTTCAATCCCTCAGGAAGAGCGAAAGCCGACAATCGGCCTGGTGGTTTTGCAGTCTGATGAGACGGTTGAGCCTGAACTACATCACTGGCTGCCAGCAGACAAATATGACGTGTTTGTGAGCCGTGTGCCTAGTGGAGAAGAGGTAACCGAAGAAACTTTAGGGGCGATGGCAAATTCCATGACCCATGCCGCTAGCCTCTTTCCCAGACCAGCGGCGTTTGATGCCGTAGCTTATTGCTGTACTTCGGGGACATCTGTCATAGGATCGCAGAAAGTGGCTGAGCTAATTCAAAACGGTTGTACGACCAGTTCGGTCACAAATCCTCTGTCTGCTCTGGTTTGGGCCTGCGAAAAACAAGGTATCAAACGCCTCGCCTTTTTATCACCCTACGTCGAGGCAGTAAGCGCTCGATTGCGCGATGTGATTGCCGAACATAGTATCGATACGTCAGTATTTGGATCGTTTAATGAAGGACGCGAAGCAGCTGTTGCGTGGATCGATGCGGCGTCCATCCGGGAGGCGGCCACAACTCTTGTCAAAGACGTTGATGTGGATGGTGTGTTTTTATCTTGTACAAATCTGAAAACACGTGAGCTGCTAGGTTCGCTGTCGCAGGAAATCGGAAAGCCGGTGCTTTCCAGCAATTTTGTGTTGGCGGAGCACCTTAAGGAACTTGCCTCCTAATGCAGATGTTAAAATGGGCTATCAGGTATATGAACCAGTGTATGGGTTCATTTGAACGCCGGTAATTTTCCAGCTTCCATTATCCTGTAATTGAAGTGAGTAAATCGCCTGCCATTGTTTTCCCGATTGATCAGTTGCAATGACTTCCTGAAAGATCGTTGTGCCGTCTGTTCGGTTACGTGCGAAAAAATAGCCGTCTGATGCATATAAAGCATTGTATCCGCTTTCCACCATACGGATAAAATTCTCAGTGCTACGGAACATTTTCTTGATACTCGGCGCGGCATGGGAAAAAGCCCGATCATGATCACCGGTTTGAAAAGCAGACAACTGGTCCTTGATAACTGCTTGGGTTGCTGTTTTCTGCTCTGGTGAAATAGTTTGTGCCGGCGCTGCAATCGAGAAAAACACCATTACTGACACGGATATAAGAAAACGCATTGGTGTCAAAATTGCGGTGGACATGGCTTACCCTCTATTTGCTTTCATCTTTAAATACGTGGCCTATCTAAAAATAGTTTCAAGGGTAGAGCGGTGAAGGATAAAGAACCTAACGCTCATCCTTCAGCATCTGCATGGCCATCATGCTTAGAACTGGAACCGCAGCGCCGTAGAGCTTTGCTTTTTCTGGATTTGAAGCATTTCCATCCACTGATCTTTTATAGACCCCTTGCAAAATTGCTCCGAGCCGAAAAAACGAGAAAGCAACGTAAAAGAACCAATTATCGATCGTGTCGATCTTGCGCCGTTTGCAGTAAGCTTCAACATATTCCTTTTCAGTTGGCAGGCCAATCGCTGCACGGTCAACCCCTGCAAGTCCTCGGAAGCTGCCAGCATTTGGCAGTCGCCACTGCATACATTGATAAGCAAGATCAGCAAGCGGATGGCCTATTGTGGACAGCTCCCAATCCAATATTCCAAGGATTTCCGCGCTGTCTTTGGCAAATGCCATATTGTCCAGCCGGTAGTCGCCATGTACAAGGGTCGCTTGATTATCATCAGCAGGCAGGTTTTCCTCAAGCCATTTGATCAACCGATGCATGTCCTCACTACGGTCAATCTCGCTTGCATGATATTGCTTGGTCCAGCGTGTTAGCTGTCGGGCAAAATAATTGCCTGGAACACCAAAATCAGTCAGACCAACAGCATCGGGAGATACAGAATGTAATGACGCAAGGGCTGCATTCATTGCGTCATAAATTTCATACCGTTCCTGGTTTTCAGATATTTCTGGCAGAGCAGGGTCCCAGAAGATACGGCCATCCAGATACGCCATTACCAAGAACATCCGCCCTATCGGGCTTTTATCTTCGTCTACCAAATGCAGCATCCGGGGAACCGGAACATCGGTATTTCCCAATGCCTTCATCACCCGATATTCCCTGTCAACCTGATGCGCTGATTTCAAAAGATCACCCGGCGGCTTTGCGCGCAAGACATACGTTGCATTAGAGGAAACCAGTTTGTAGGTCGGATTGGATTGGCCACCAGAGAACTTCTCAATGGATTTCAGATCGCCAATTTCTGTTACATGGCTGGCCAGATAATCCGCCAGTGGTTTCAGTTCTAGATCATTTGAATTGTCAGCCATGCCACTGTCACGTATTGGATTGCAATTATTAAAGCTGATTGTTAGTGGATCAGTGCAACAAGGCAAGCCGAAATCACTATGGCCAACCGTTTCCTTCCAATTTCAAATACACCTAGCCTTCGTGTGCTCCTTAAGGGTGCTGTCACAATTGGTGTGTTAATCGCACTGGGGTTTGCAGCAAATACAATCGACTTTGAAGGCACATTCGAACGCTTTTCATTCGGTGTCGACAAATCAGGGTTTTGGAATGGCCCCTGGGGGTTCCTGCTTTTTGCAAGCGGTATGATCCTGATTTACTGCCCGCGTCAGGTGGTTAGCTTCTTTGCAGCTTATTTCTTTGGCCTGACGATTGGTGTTGGCCTGGCGCTTGCCGCAACTGTTATCGGGTGCATAATTACGCTTTCAGTTGCGCGGCTGTTTCAGTCTTTCTTCAAGGATTTTCTGAAAGGAAAACTTGATATTGCGGTTCGCTTCTGGCGGGAAAACACATTCTTTGCAACGCTCATCTGGAGGTTTTTACCATTGGGGTCCAATCAGATGACTAACATGGCAGCTGGCGCTTTTGGTGTGCCATCGATACGCTTTGTTCTGGGTTCAGCGATTGGATACATCCCCCAAACGGTTATTTTTGCAATCATGGGATCGGGCGTCGAGGTTGGCTCTCAATCGCGTATCCTGTTGTCAATCGCCCTATTTGTGGTGTCTGCTCTATTGGGCCTGATGCTCTATTCACGGTTCAGAAAACAGTTGTAAAAGCGCCAAATACATTTTTAGAGTTCTTTGGCTCCGGGAAATTTGGTCCGTCTTCGCAGCCACCGCACACCAATTAGATCATATAAGCCAACCATTGCACGACCCAAATTATTGTATTTCGAAACACCGGAAAGCCTAGGTCGGTCATTGACCGGCACATACTCACATTGATAGCCATAGGTTTGAAACAGCGCAGGCAGATAGCGATGGATACTGGTGAAAAACGGTAGGTTTAGAAATGCTTCGCGCCAGTAAACCTTTGTTCCGCAACCGGTATCGGGGCAATCATCCTGCAACACAAAATCGCGTATTTTGTTTGCAGCCTTTGAGGCCCAGCGCTTTGATCCGGTATCCTTCCTATTGGTTCTGATACCACCTACTAGCGCCACACCATCAAACCCGGGATCACCCAGTCTTTCCAACAGGCTTGGCAAATCTGAAGGATCATTTTGGCCGTCGCCATCCAACTGGGCAATCACGGGGTAACTGGCAGCCATGATACCAGTTCGCAAGGCAGCACTTTGCCCAGCATTGGTTAGATGAGACAGTATTCGCAGATTTTTAAATTCTGGTTTTAATGCTGACAATTGTTCGAGTGATTTGTCATTCGAGCAATCATCGACAACGATTACTTCGCCCAGCATGCTATCGGGTAATACGGAAAAACACTCGCGGACCAGGTTTTCGATATTACCTGCTTCGTTGAACGCTGGAATGATAAGGGAAAACTGCATGCAATCGATACCTTGAATGCTTGACGGCATTGACGTTTCATTCCATGGAAACCTCTGATTGGCAAGGGTACAGAACCGGGAAACGCATAATGCAGTCTGGGAATGAAAATGAGTATGCTTTTCAAAAATACCTAACGCTTACTCTGTTTGCGTTGGGAGGCATCTTTGTCCTGCGCCTGATGTCGCTTTGGTATAATAATTCCGAACTCTATTTTGACGAGGCTCAATACTGGTTTTGGTCGCAGGATCCGGCTTTTGGTTATTTTTCAAAGCCTCCGGTTCTGGCTTGGATTATCGCGATAACAACTGAAATCTGTGGTTCAGATCATAGTTTTTGTGTGCGCTTGTCAGCCCCTGTCATTCACACAGCAACAGCGGCGATGCTATTTTTAATCGCGCACCGTCTTTTCAATGCTCAAGTAGCGTTCTGGGCGGCCTTATTGTACGCAACCATGCCTGCCGTATCCCTTTCATCGACAATCATTTCAACTGATATTGCATTGTTGTTTTTCTGGAGTGTTGCGCTTTATTGTTACGTCCGGTTGATTGAAGAGCACGATTTAAAATGGGGACTGGCGCTTGGGATTGCGCTAGGACTTGCCGTCAACGCCAAATACGCGGCTGTCTATTTCCTTGGATGCGCTTTACTGCATGCCTGGATCGAGCAACGCGAAATGACCCCACCACGTAAACGGCCTTTCTGGCTTGCAATGGCTGTTGCAGCGATGATGCTCATTCCCAACATAATTTGGAATTTACATAACAGTTTTGTGACTGTTTCTCATACTGGTGAAAACATCGGTTGGTCCGGGGTAAATCCCAACTGGAGCGGGCTGGCGGAGTTTTTCGGCTCGCAATTTGGGGTCTTCGGACCAATCCTGTTCGGCATGTTTATAGCAACGGTTATTCGAATGATGCGAGATAGCATATCGTTCAAACACCGATTTTTATTGGTGTTTTCTGTCCCGATCATTTCGGTGATTTTATTTCAGGCAGTCATCAGTAAGGCCTATGCGAATTGGGCCGCGGTTACCTATATCGCTGCCACTCTTTTAGTTGCAGAGATTTTGGTTAATCGAGTTCCCCATGCCTGGCTAAAAACCTCAACGGCGCTGCATTCAATGATGGCCGGAGCAATTGCAATTGCTGTGTGTTTCGCTGCTCCGGGTCAATTGGTATTGCCAAATGGTGCCCAACCCTTTGCTCGTACCCAGGGGGCGTCTGAAATAGCCGATATTGTCGCCAAGGAGTTGGATCTAAAACCTTATGACGCTGTCCTGACCTTTGACCGTAAACTCTCTGCCTTACTCGCTTACAATTTGCGGGATCGCAAAGAACTAAAGCAGGCCTGGCGAAGTAATTCACCTCGCGACCACTTTCAATTGGTTTCGGCGTTTCAGGATAATCCACAGGAAACAGTTCTACTTGTTGCGCGCTACGACCAGGTAGAGGGAATAACCGGAAAATTTAAACAGGTGGAAAACCTTGGCGTAAGGCTCATTTCGGCAGGTGAAACCGGATCAATTACCCTGTATAGGCTTTCAGGAATTATCAGGTAAATCTTAGGATGTGCGATTTGAAGGTTGAAGTGGATAAGGCGGGTCTGATGGGTAGTGCGCCAGGTAAACGCGAAACAGCAGCGATTTCCATGATTGCAATTGTTGCGGGACTGTTCATTTGGCTAGTGTTTTGGTCATTGCCGAACTTGGACATGACGGTCAGCACCTCTTTCACGTCTGATAATGGCCGCTTCCTCCTCGTTGGAGAGCCTTGGATACACACACTCAGAAAATTCTCGCTATTTCTGATTTTTGGCTTTTATGTCGTGGTCATTGGTGCGTGGATAGATGCCTACAGAAGGCAGGTGAAAATCCTCGGAAAAGCCTGGCACAAATGGTCATATCTTGGTTTTTGTGCACTGTTTGGTCCGGTACTATTGGTCAATGTGATTTTGAAAGGAAATTGGGGCAGGTCTCGCCCGCAATTCCTGCAGGAATTTGGGGGTACTTTGGAGTTCACACCGTTCTGGCAATGGGCTGATCAATGCAAGGACAACTGCTCGTTCAACAGCGGCGAAACTGCCGGTGTATTCATGATATTCATTTCGCTGGCGTTTATTGCAGAAACAAAACTGCGTTATGTAATAATTGTAATTGGCCTGGTTGTAAGCGCCTTTATCAGTTGGATAAGACTTGCGCTTGGCGCTCATTTCTTATCCGATGTGCTGATGTCAATTGTACTGATGGGCTTGGTGGCAGCTGTAACACATTATTTTTTCTACCTGTGTGGCACACAATGGATCGAGCGTTTTGATGAAAAACAGCAAGAGAAATTGAGCACTAGCCGTGTGGATACAGAAATTTGAATTTGAGCTGTAAAACTAATCCCGCATGATTGCTGCAAGTGCTGCACTAGCCAATCTCGCAGCTGGCGGATCTGCTCTGCTGGTTAGAAGCACAGGGATTTTACCGCCGAGTACAATGCCGGCTGCACAACCGCCACTTAAGTAGACAAGCGCTTTAAAAACCGCATTGCCTGAGACGATATCAGGGACAATTATTGCATCCGCTTTACCCGCCACCGGATTGTCCCTATAGCCTTTGGTTGCAGCGGAATTGGCCGATACAATCAAGTCAAACGCCAACGGTCCTACGACGTCACTGGTCGCAAGCTCCTGCGTTGCCCAATCTGCAAGCTCTTTTGCTTCCATGGAAGATGGAACAGATGGAATTGCAGATTCGGTTGCTGAAAGGACTGCAATTTTTGGTCGTTCTATTCCGGCCCTGCGGGCAAGTTGATCAACAAGTTCAAGAGCAGCTTTTCGGGTCCGAATGTCGGGAGCTACGTTAACAGCAGCATCCGAGATGATTATCGGTTTTTGCTCTACTGGATCGGTAATATAAAATATGTGCACCAGCCGTGATGCGGTTCGAATGCCGGTGTCTTTTTTGATCAAAGCTCCCATGAAGGCATCTGTATGCAGATTTCCCTTCATGACGACATCAATTTCACCGCGATTGCCTAGCAATGCACCGTGTTCGGCAGCTTCGGCCTCGCCTTCAGTATCAAAGATTTTGAAACTGGATATATCCCAGTTTAAGGCTTCTGCCTCTTGCAGAATATCTGTTTCTTCGCCGATGAATACTGGTTCCATAATGCCTTGATCGACTGCATCCTTTGCAGCCTGCATAGGCAATGGAGAGCCGGCGCGGACAATTGCTGTGCGCGCAGGCGGGTGTTGTTTTGCAAGGTCCAGCAAATGCTGCGGACAAACCGGTTCAGTTTTGGAAAGAAACGGATTATCCACCATTCGCAATCAACCTTTCTTAAACTGCGCCAGCTTGTGGGCGCATGTCGGAAGGATCGATGCCTGCAACGCTAACAGGTTTCTTCATGGCGTCACGACGGAAAGGTTCGCCAAGTTCCTGATTGAGAACGACCTCAATGAACGTAGTTTCATTGCGTTTCATTTGACCTTCTACTGCATCAGCCAATGCGTCGGTAAGTTCCGACATGCTCCGCACTTGAACGCCAACCAATGCACAGCCCTGAGCAATCTTGGCGTACTCAACACCAAGGTTCAGTTCGGTTCCAACGAAGTTATCATCAAACCACAATGTCGTGTTGCGCTTTTCAGCACCCCATTGATAGTTACGGAAAATCACCATGGTAATTGGCGGCCAGTCGTTTCTGCCCACTGCGGTCATTTCGTTCATAGAAATACCGAAAGCACCATCGCCTGCAAACCCGACAACCGGGGTATCCGGGCAAGCGATCTTTGCACCACAAATGGCTGGCAATCCGTAACCACAAGGACCAAACAGTCCCGGTGCCAGATATTTGCGGCCTGCTTCAAAAGTCGGATAAGCGTTCCCGATCGCACAGTTATTGCCAATATCAGAGGAAATGATTGCCTCTTTTGGAAGTGATTGTTGAATTGCGCGCCAAGCCATGCGCGGAGACATGCGTTCTGGTTCGCGATCACGGGCACGCTCATTCCAGTTTGTACCAGGATCATCGTCTTCATGGTCCATTGAAGAAAGGGTTTGCAGCCAGGCAGATTTTGTCTGGTGGATAGTCGCTTCGCGATCCTTGCGTCCGGAGTCTCCTGCACTTGGTGAAAGTTTTTCAAGCAATTGCTCTGCAACCGCTTTTGCATCACCCTGAATGCCGACGGATACTTTCTTGGTCAGGCCAATCCGGTCGCTGTTGATATCGACCTGAATGATTTTGGCGTCCTTCGGCCAGTAATCAATGCCATAGCCAGGCAGGGTAGAAAATGGGTTGAGGCGCGTGCCAAGCGCAAGCACCACATCTGCTTTGGCAATCAATTCCATAGCAGCCTTGGAGCCGTTATAACCAAGCGGCCCAACACCGAGAGGGTGGGAACCGGGAAATGCATCATTGTGCTGATAGCCAGAGCAAACTGGCGCAGAAAGTTTCTCGGCAAGAGCCTGAGAGGCCGGAATTGCACCGCCGATAACAACACCAGCGCCATTTAAGATCACAGGGAATTGTGCTTCTGAAAGCAGTTTCGCCGCTTGATCAATCGCTGTTTCGCCGCCGCGTGGGAGTTCAAGACGCACTATCTGCGGCAATTCAATATCAACGACCTGGGTCCAGTAGTCGCGTGGGATATTGATTTGAGCTGGCCCACATCCACGCCAAGCTTTCTCAATTACCCGATTTAGAACTTCAGCCATACGTGATGGATCACGCACTTCTTCTTGATAGCACACCATATCTTCGAACAATTTCATTTGCTCGATTTCCTGGAAACCGCCCTGACCGATAGTTTTGTTTGCCGCTTGCGGCGTAACAAGAAGAAGTGGTGTGTGGTTCCAGTATGCAGTTTTTACCGGCGTAACAAAGTTGGTAATGCCTGGGCCGTTTTGCGCAATCATCATGCTCATTTTGCCCGAAGCGCGGGTAAAACCATCCGCCATCATGCCGCCATTACATTCGTGTGCACAATCCCAGAATTTGATGCCAGCTCTTGGAAACAAATCGGAAATCGGCATCATTGCTGAACCGATAATACCAAAAGCATGCTCGATGCCATGCATTTGCAGAACTTTTACAAAAGCCTCTTCAGTCGTCATTTTCATGGGGATTTCCCTCGCCGTTCACGTTTGATGATTGTTGTTAATGTAAGTTAGTGATCGTTTAATCCAGTTTATAGGTCCAGTCAGTAAGTGGCTTGGCTCCAGAAGGCGTAAGGCCATTCGTTGATTTATGCGGTCATCTCATCAATGGTCTCTGCTATTTGAGCAATTCCACCCGGAATTTTCTCGGAATCTATGGATGAGTAGGCAATTCGAAAATAGTTACTTGGCGCGTTGGATTGTCCGAAGAAGGTGGAGCCAGGATCAATTAGGACACTTTTATCCAAAAGGCGTCGCGCCAGTTCATTGGAATCCAGTGATTTTGGGCCACCGATCCAGAAACTTGTTCCACCAAATTGAGCAGCAGAACTATCCATCAGCGAATGGTCAAGCAAAGCTTTGTGCATGATCTTTCGTCGCTCTGAGTAACTGCGCTTTAGCCGACGCATTTGTGCACCATAATGACCAAGCGCCAGGAAGTATGCAGCAGTGCGCTGACTATGTCCTGGCGGATGACGGAACATCAAGTGACGCAGGCGTCTGGCTTCATGAATAAGAATATCGGGTCCTGCCAGATATCCAAGGCGCAGACCCGGAAACAAGGATTTCGAAAAACTGCCGATATAAATAACCCGAGCCTTTTCATCCATAGATTTTAGAGCAGGCGAGGGTGGCGCTAGAAAGTTCATCTCGAATTCATAATCATCTTCAACGATTACAAAATCATGCTTATCGGATAGTCGAAGCAATTCCTTGCGCCGCTCAATCGGCATTGTCGCGGTTGTAGGAGATTGGTGGCTTGGAGTTACAAATACCAGATCGCATTTCGACAGCTTTTCTTCATCCAAGATCAAGCCACCCTCATCTACCTTGAAATATTCAATATTGTTGGTGCGCATGGAAACAATATTGCGAATGTCTGGATAGCACGGCTCTTCAAGACCAACAGTTTTATCCGGCTGGATCATAAGTTCTGCAACCAGAAACAACGCGTTTTGAGCACCTAGCGTTACCAATACATGACGCGGATCTTTATAAATGCCACGCTGCGGCAGACTATGACTGGCGATATAGTCAACCAGCATGGGATCGTCGCTGAAACCAAAATCGCCTGCCAATGCGCCAAAGTCACGAGCACCGAGGGCTTGTCTGGCACAATCGCGCCATTCTGAATGGCTGAACAGATTAAAATCGGCCTGGCCATAGACGAAGGGAAACTCATACTCGCGCCAGTTAAGCGGTTTATCGACTACTCGAAATTTGTCTGCCTTACTGCAAACCCGATGCCCCCATTCAATTTTTTCAACCGTCGGTTTCGCTTTTTCTGAAAATCCAAGCGGATTGACCGGCGCATCCTCGTTGACCACGTAGCCGGAGCGAGGCTTCGGTGTGAGATAGCCATCATCAGCAAGCGCCTGATAGGCAAGCGTGACGGTATTTCGAGCGACATTGAGATGTTTGGAAAGGCTTCTGCTGGAGGGTAAGCGTTCGCCCGGTTGAAGGGCGCGGCTCAAAATTGCATTGACTACCTTTTCCCTGAGCTGCGCCTGGAGGCTTGCTGGAAGGTTGGTATCAAGTTCAAACAGAATTTCTTTCATAAAACGTCTGGACCAATGCTGGAAAATGATTGGTACCATTCATAACGGCATTTGGAACTATTTGTAAGGTAAATAATTTTTCAGACTTAAAAAATGGACTTGGCAACATAGAAAAAGGCTGCAAAGTTGTTAAAGAGGGCTATTCATTTTCTGCGAGGATCAGCAACTGCTCGAAAGTAACAAAACGCGCAAAAAATTGCTCATGAGCGTAAAGAGGATGACATTGCATGAAAGCTGATCCAAGGTTTCAGCCAGTTTCAGGAATGGAACTGCCGCGCTTTGCGGGTATACCAAGCTTTATGCGGCTGCCTTTTGTAAAGCCGGATGATGAACTTTACGGACTAACTGATATTGGAATAATTGGAATCCCTTGGGATGGTGGTACAACCAATCGCCCTGGTGCGCGCCACGGGCCACGCCAGGTGCGGGATTACACCACCATGATCCGCTCAGTTCATCCGGCAACAAAGATCAATCCTTTTGAACTATGTAATTGTACAGACCTTGGTGACGTCTCGCCAAACCCCTCTGGTCTTGAAGACACTTTAGAGCGGGTGCGTGTCTTTTATGAGCGCATTTACAAAGACGGTATAACCCCCCTTTCTGTCGGTGGAGATCATCTGACAAGCCTGCCGGTGTTACGCGGACTTGCGGCAGATCGGCACTTATCGATGATCCATTTTGATGCACATACCGATTTATTCGAAGGCTATTTTGGCGGTACTAAATACACCCATGGAACGCCGTTTCGTCGTGCGATTGAAGAAGGCCTTCTAGATCCAAAACGCGTCGTTCAGATTGGCATTCGCGGTACTATGTATGATGGAGAAGATATCGACTGGGGTCGTGAGCAGGGTGTTACCATTATCAGTTTCGATGAGGCGCGGGAACGCGGGTTCGCAGACGTAATGGCACAAGCGCGCGAAATCGTCGGTGAAACTGAAACCTATATCAGTTTCGACATCGACTTTATCGATCCGGCCTTTGCACCCGGTACAGGCACACCAGAAATCGGTGGACCGGATACCTGGACTGCTCAACAATATGTCCGGCAATTAAAGGGTGTGAATGTAGTGGGCGCAGATCTTGTAGAGATCTCACCACCGTTTGATCAAAGTGGAAATACCGCATGGGTAGGGGCTTCCATTTTGTTTGAATTATTATGTATTGTCGCTCAGGCACGGTGTAATCGTGCATGAGTATGGGCATAAACCTAAAACAAAAGAAGAACGGTTTTCCAGCGCGACCGTGCTTCGAAACGTATGCGCTGAAATGGGAGAGAGAGATAATGAAAACTCTTAAAACACTTGCCGCTGCACTTACTGCATCCACAGCGATGTTTGTAGCTACTGCACCGGCTAACGCATTGGACGAAATGACTGTTGCATATTTCCTGGAATGGCCAACACCAAACCAGTTTGCACAGGCTAACAAAATCTATGAAGAAAAACTCGGCGTAAAGATTAACTGGGTATCTTTCGATGCTGGTACAGCAATGTCTGCTGCTATGGCTTCTGGAGATGTGCATGTTTCATTTTCACAAGGTGTAACACCGTTCCTCGTTGCAACCGCTGCTGGTCAAGACCTTCAGGTTGTTGATATTGCCGTTTCTTATTCTGACAACGATAATTGTGTTGTCCGCTCTGAACTGGAAATCTCCAAAGAAAATGTAGCAGATCTTAAAGGAAAGAAAGTTGCAGTGCCGCTTGGGACTGCTGCACATTCAGGCTTCCTTGCTCAGATCAAACATTTTGGAATTAGCGAGTCTGATCTGACTATCGTTGATATGGCACCATCAGATTCTGCTGCTGCTTTCTCACAACCAAACACAGATCTTGCCATGGCTTGTGGTTGGGGCGGCGCTCTGCGTACCATGAAGCAACATGGTAGCCCAATCATTGAAGGTAAAGAAAAAGAGTCTGTTGTTGGCAAGGTTTTCGATGTCACTTCGATTCCGACTTCTTTTGGTGAAGAAAACCCTGAGCTTCTTGCTAAGTTCTTGAAAGTCACTGCCGACATGAACGCACAATATGCGAAAGATTCCGGTCCAATGATGGAAGGAATTTCTAAAGAAGCTGGCATGGACATGGAAGGTACGACAGCTGTCATCAGCACATTCGTATTCCCAACTGTTGAAGAGCAGCTTTCCGATGAATGGATGGGTGGCGGTGTTGCCGAATTTCTTTCAGCAGGCGCTAAGTCGCTGGAAGCTTCAGGCAAGATCAAAGCACTTGGTGACTACAGTGCATTGGTGAATTCAAGCTATCTTGAAGCCGCTTCAAAAATGTAAAATATGCATTAAAATTAGCCCGGACAAAGTGCCGGGCTAATTTGTTTGTACATAAATAAGTTAGAAAGTGAGTGTATTATGTCTGGCCTGATAATTGACGATGTTTCCATGACGTTTGATTTGCCTGATGGTGGCAAGGTTGAAGCACTCAAGAATATTAATCTGAATATCAAGGAAGGCGAACTACTTTCGGTTTTGGGGCCTTCTGGTTGTGGTAAAACCACGCTGCTGAATATTGTAGCAGGATTTTTGGCACCTACTGCGGGTGAAATCTCGCTCGGTGATAAACGGGTCATTGGCCCAGGGGCAGAACGCGGAATGGTATTTCAGAAAGGTGCGCTTTTTGAATGGATGAGCGTTCGTAAAAACGTCGCTTTTGGTCCAGAATTAAAAGGCATGCCAAAAGGTGAAATGAACGATATCGTCGATCATTTGCTGGATGTTGTTGGCTTGCAGGATTTTAAAGAAAAAGCGATTTTTGAACTTTCCGGTGGTATGCAGCAGCGCGTAGCACTTGCCCGTTGCCTTGCAAATGAGCCCGACGTAATTTTGATGGACGAGCCACTAGGTGCGCTTGATGCGCTGACCCGTGAAAAAATGCAGGGCCTGGTTCTGAAACTCTGGAAAGAAACCGGAAAAACCATCATTCTAATTACGCACTCTGTTGAAGAGGCGCTTCTCCTGGGAGAGCGGCTGCTGGTGATGGCACCGCGGCCTGGACGGGTTCACAAAGAATATAACCTTCCGTTTGCAGAGCTTGGTGTAGGCCAGGATCTACGAGAAGTGAAGAAGCATAAGAAATTTGGCAAGACGCGCGATGAGATCCTCTCCATGATCTGGGATATGGAAGAAGAGATTATGGGCCGTACAGAAGACGCTGCATAAAGGATACTAAATTATGTTTTTAACAAGTCCTGATTTTCTCGAAGAGTTTGGTTTTGCGATTACCACAGCGATTTGGATGATCGTGGGAATTGCATTGATCTTTGCAATTTACCTTGCATTTAGTGCAGCGTTTGCTTTCCTTTATGGTCTCTACGCTAAAAGAAAAGAAGAAACAGGTTTTGGAAGCCTCAAGACCGTTACATTCGGTGATGAAAGTGCGGTGATTGCAAACCGAATAGCTTCGGTTCTGGGCGTCGTGACAATTTTCTTTCTTTGGGGGTTAGCAACCGAGTCAAAGTTGCTACCGTTCAGCCTTCCAGGTCCGTTTAACGGCGACTCGCAATTTGAATACACAGCGAAAAATGCTGCCGGTGACACTGATAAAGGCACAGTTTTCTTCAGAGTTTCCAAGCAAGGTGAAGAAGTTGAGAAGCTTACCTTGGAATCAGACGGCGATGGCTTTGCAAAAAATGATGCCTTGATGTTACTCGAGCGGCGGTCAAAAATTGTCAAAGCTCAAGACAATGATGAGGGTGGCAAGGAAGACGGTTATGAAATCACCGAGATCAATGGTCAGCCTGTAGCGCGCGAGCAGGTGGTTCAGATCGAAGGCGGTGAAGTATTCTTTACAAAGCGCGGTAGTTTTTCAGTTCGCCCCGGGCAGGGCATGACGATGGAAGCGCTTTTCCTGCCGCCGCCTGAAAAGGTTTGGAGTACGTTCATCAAGCTTCACAATGAAGGCTATCAGGGCGTATCGCTTTGGGAGAACGTCTTCTGGTCATTGGCGCGCGTGTTTATCGGCTTTTTCCTTGGGTGTTTGTTTGGCATCCCGCTTGGCTACGCAATGGGTCTAACCGGATGGCTGCGTGGATGGTTTGATCCGATTGTGGAATTCATGCGACCAGTTCCGCCTTTGGCACTGATCCCACTTGTGATCATCTGGTTCGGCATTGGTGAACAAGGCAAGATTTCACTTCTCTTCCTGGCCGCTCTTTGGATCATGACAATTGCAGCTCGTTCAGGCGTTTCCGGTGTGAACATTTCAAAGGTGCATGCCGCCTATTCGCTTGGTGCAAGAAAAAGTCAAATATTGACCCGGGTAATCATTCCAAATTCCCTGCCGGATATTTTCACCGGTGCTCGCGTTGCTATGGGTGTATGTTGGGGAACGGTGGTTGCAGCTGAACTGGTTGCCGCTGAAAAAGGTATCGGTAAAATGATTATCGCTGCTTCTAAATTCCAGCTTACTGATATTGTGATTGTCGGTATCGTGATCATCGGCATAATCGGTTTTGGGATTGAAGTCTTGATGCGGATTATGGAAAAACGACTCATCCCTTGGAAAGGTCGCGGATAATCGGTGGCGAAAGCAAACTTCACCAAACCTTTTACACAGCAAGAGGGATTGTCCGATAAGGCAATTGCGCGGGCTGCCGAAATTCTGAATGGCGGCAGGCTGCACCGTTACAATACTCTTGCAGATGAGGTTGCCGAAGCAACGCTGTTAGAAGAAGAGTTTGCCGACTATCAAGGATCAAGGTTTTGTGTTGCCTGCACTTCTGGCGGGCAGGCAATGCAAATTGCGCTACGCGCCTGCGGTCTGAAACCGGGTGATAAAATCCTTGCAAATGCCTACACCCTTGCACCGGTTCCAGGCGCTATTCATGCGGTGGGTGGTGTGCCGGTTTTTGTCGAAATCGATGACCATTGGCATACAGATATCAATCACTTAGCCCAAAAAGCAGAGTCGGTTGACGCAAAGTTCATGATGTTGTCCCACATGCGTGGTCACATTGCGGATATGGATGCAATTGTCGAAATATGCGATCGCCACGATATTTCGCTGATTGAAGACTGCGCTCACACCATGGGTGCAAAATGGAAGGGCAAGCGGTCTGGTAATTTTGGCAAGGTAGGATGTTTTTCCAATCAGACCTACAAACACATGAACTCTGGAGAGGGCGGATTTCTTACAACCGATGATGAGGAAGTCGCAGCGCGGGCAATCATACTCAGCGGTTCGTATATGCTGTATGAACGCCATGGACGGGCTCCAGCGGCTGAAGTCTTCGAAAAGGTTCGTCTCGACACTCCTAATCTTTCAGCCCGGCTTGACAATTTGCGGGCGTCGCTGCTGCGCGATCAATTACCAAACCTGGAAGAAAACATCCGCCGCTGGAACGCCCGCTATCAAACATTGGAAAGCGGCTTGCGGCAGTCTCCACATTTGTATTTGCCGATACGTGAACAGCATGAAGCCTATGTCGGTTCCTCGATCCAATTCCAACCTTCCGGCATGGACGTTCAACATATCCCAGAACTGATTTCCCGATGTGCTCAACGCGGCGTTGAAATAAAATGGTTCGGATCAGATCAACCGGTAGGATTTACCAGCCGGTATGATAGCTGGGCCTATTTTGAGGACGTGCCGGATATGCCGAAAACAAATCAGGTTTTGTCACGAACCTGCGACCTGCGCGTACCACTGACTTTTGATCTTGATGATTGTAAGCTGATATCTGCGATTATTTGTGAAGAAACTGAAGCCTTGGCGGCCTGAAGCTAACATAATTGCTGGTACCAAATGTTTTACCGATTGGGTCCAGTTTGTGATGGTAGTCTTGAATACACTGCTCAAGAAACATAAGGGTGCGCTATGGGTGTCCACGACCGCGAAATAAATACGTCTCCACATGTCTCCGATGAGATCAGGAAGACGACCTGTTATATGTGCGCATGTCGCTGCGGGATCAATGTTCATTTGCGTAAAGGCGAAGATGGACAGCCAAAGGTTCGTTACATTGAAGGTAACCGAGATCACCCGGTAAATCGTGGAGTTCTTTGCGCCAAAGGATCTGCGGGAATAATGCAGCATTATTCCCCGGCACGGTTAAAGAAACCGCTTTTACGCGTAGGTGAGCGCGGTAAAGGTGAATTTAAAGAAATAGAATGGGAAGAAGCGCTTTCCTTGGCCTGTAACTGGCTCGGTGAAATCCGTGAGCGCGACCCGCGTAAGCTTGCCTTTTTTACCGGTCGTGATCAGAGTCAATCATTAACCGGCTGGTGGGCACAGGCTTATGGCACACCTAACTTTTCCGCCCATGGTGGTTTCTGTTCGGTCAATATGGCTGCGGGTGGCATCTATACATTCGGTGGTGCATTTTGGGAATTTGGATCACCGGATTGGTCCCACACCGAATTGTTCATGATTTTTGGTGTTGCAGAAGACCATGATTCCAACCCGATCAAGCTTGGCCTTGCCGAACTTAAACGCCGTGGCAAGAAGGTGATCGGCGTAAACCCGGTTCGTACTGGCTATAACGCGGTTGCCGATGAATGGGTTGGCATTACACCGGGCACAGACGGACTGTTTATTCTTTCGCTTATTCATGAATTGCTTAAGATGGGTAAGGTCGATCTGGACTATCTGCTGCGCTACACAAATGCCAGCTGGCTGGTGATCGATAATCCAGGCGGTGAAGACCATGGACTTTTTGCTCGCGATAAGAAGGGTAATGTTCTGATCGCTGATCGCAAAACCGGAAAGGTAAAGCCCTCAACTGATACGAAAGCCAAGCCAGCCCTTACAGGTGAATACAAGCCTGCACGGGGCAAGGTTGCCCGCCCTGTTTTTGAGATGCTGGCAAACAAGTATCTGTCCGATGCATATTCACCCGATGCCATCAGCGCAGAAACCGGTATACCGGCTGAACAAACCCGTCGTATTGCACAAGAACTGGCCGAAGCAGCATTTGAAAAAGAGATTGTCATTGATCAGCCTTGGGTAGATATGAAAGGCGAACAACACGACAAGATGATTGGCCGTCCGGTTTCTTTCCACGCGATGCGTGGAATTTCAGCCCATTCGAATGGATTTCAGACCTGCCGCGCACTTCATCTATTGCAGATTTTGTTAGGCTCGATCGATTGTCCAGGCGGTTTCCGCTTCAAACCTCCATACCCACGTCCGGTTCACGCGCAACCAAAACCGCATGGTAATGCAGTTGCCGGTAAACCACTGGCCGGGCCACCACTTGGAATGCCCCGTGGCCCTGAAGACTTATTGCTGGAGGACGATGATTTTACGCCACAGCGCATTGACCGAGCCTACTCATGGGACGCACCTTTATCCGCCCACGGCATGATGCATATGGTGATATCAAATGCTCATGCGGGTGATCCATACCCGGTAGATGTATTGTTCATGTATATGGCCAACATGTCTTGGAATTCTTCTATGAACTCCAAGGGTGTTATGAAAATGCTCGAGGACAAGGATGAAAATGGGGAATATGTTATCCCGAAGATCATCTATTCCGACGCCTATAATTCGGAAATGGTTTCCTATGCAGACCTGGTACTGCCGGATACGACCTATCTGGAACGCCATGATTGTATTTCGTTGCTGGATCGACCGATCTGCGAGCCCAATGTTATGGCCGATTCAATCCGCTGGCCTGTGGTTGACCCGGAAACGCAAGGTGAAGGCCGAGATGTGCGCGGCTTCCAGTCGGTTCTTATTGAACTAGGCGCTCGGTTAGGCCTTCCGGGCATGGTGAACGAAGACGGGTCTGCAAAGTTTGGCGATTATGCTGATTATATAGCCAATCATGAGCGAAAGCCCGGTGTTGGACCGCTGGCTGGATGGCGTGGCAAAGATGGTAGCTCCCATGGTCGCGGAGAACCAAATCCAGATCAGGTCCAGGCCTATATCGACAATGGCGGATTTTTTGAGGCAGATCTGCCGAAAGAAACACGTTACTTCAAGCACGCAAACAAACATTGGCAGGACTGGGCAATCGGGATGGGGTTGCAGGACGGGCCGGTAGAAAACATCTTCCAGCTCTATCTGGAGCCATTACGAAAATTCCAGCTCTGTGCGGAGGGAAAGGGCGAGCGCCCTGTTCCTGAAACCCATAAGGAGCGCATTGCAAATTGTTTTGATCCTTTGCCAATCTGGTATCCGCCTTTCGAAGGCGAAGGGATTGATCCTGCTGAATACCCGTATCATGCGCTTACTCAGCGACCAGCTGCAATGTATCACTCATGGGGTTCGCAAAACGCATGGTTGCGTCAAATTCATGGAACGAACCCCTTGTTTGTTCCAGGCGTGATTTGTGATGAGGTTGGATTGAAAGATGGTGACTGGGCAGAAATTTCATCGCATCATGGCGCTATTAAAGTTCCAGTTAAACGCATGGATGCCCTTAACAGCAAAACCATGTGGACATGGAATGCGATCGGAAAACGCTCTGGAGCATGGAACCTTGATCCAGATGCACCGGAAGCAAAAAAGGGTTTCCTGCTTAATCATTTGATTCACGAGCTTCTACCACCAAAAGGTGATGGCATGCGGTGGTCAAACTCAGATCCGATAACCGGTCAGGCAGCCTGGTTTGATCTTCGCGTTAATATCAAGAAAGCAGCCGAGCAGACCGGACCGACACAGCCGCAGTTTGAAGAACAGCCTAAATCGGTGAACACACCGACACAAGTTGAATTTGGAAAGGAGTGGAACTGAGATGACTTCACTTCCAACTGAAACAACTGGCAAGAAGCTTGGTCTTGTTATTGACCTGGATACCTGTGTGGGATGTCATGCCTGTGTGGTAAACTGTAAAGAATGGAATACCGGCGGCTACGGAGCACCGCTTTCGGATTTGAATGCCTATGGCGCCGATCCGGTTGGCTCTTGGTTAAATCGTATCCATACTTTCGAAGTAACACCGGATGATGCGCCGGCACAAATTGTTCATTTTCCAAAGTCCTGCCTGCATTGTGATGATGCGCCTTGTGTTACCGTTTGCCCGACGGGTGCAAGCTACAAACGTGGTGAAGATGGCATTGTGCTTGTTGATGAAAGCATGTGTATCGGCTGCGGATTGTGTGCCTGGGCCTGTCCTTATGGTGCACGTGAGATGGATCCGGTGGAACAGGTAATGAAGAAATGTACCCTGTGTGTCGATCGTATCTATAACGATAATATTCCGCAGGAAGACCGTGTTCCTGCTTGCGTTCGTACTTGCCCCGCCGAAGCGCGTCACTTCGGTGATCTTGGGGATCCGGATTCAGATGTCTCCAAACTGGTTGCAGAACGCGGCGGCATGAACTTAATGCCAGAGCAGGGAACCAAGCCGGTTAATAAATATCTGCCACCAAGACCAAAGACCAAAACCACTCAAGCACAAGCAAATGGTGCAAATTCCGAAAAGCTTGATGCAAAGGGCTTTTTGGGATGGGTTGATACAATGCTGGAGAAACTCTGATGCACCCGGCCATTTCTGTTATTTTTTTCACCGTCACTTCCGGTGCAGGATTTGGATTTATAGCTTTGATTGGCCTGGGCGTGCCCCTACCTGAAAGTGGTATTGGTGCGTTTGCAGCCTGCTTTATAGCAGGTATCCTGTCAGTTGCGGGATTGGTTTCATCCACTTTCCATCTTGGTCACCCGGAACGGGCATGGCGTGCCTTCAGTCAATGGCGGTCATCATGGCTTTCAAGGGAGGGGGTGTTTGCGGTTGTAACCCTAGTCCTATTTGGAATTTACGGACTGTTCTGGGTGTTTGGCGGTATACGGCTGGGCTGGCTCGGCTTTCTGATAGCAATTGGAAGTGTGCTCACGATTTATGCGACCGCAATGATCTATGCTCAACTCAAGACAATTCCCTCCTGGAACTGTGGGCTGACCCCGATTTGCTATCTACTTTTTGCACTTGCAGGCGGTATATTACTGGCAGCAGGGTTTGGCATTTGGGAAAAAATGGCTGGTGTTTCTGTTCCAGCAATCGCATTTGTTGCTTTGCTGATCGCCTGGGGAAGCAAGATTGCCTGGTGGAAACGCTCAAAAGCAGACAATCTTGCAGCGCGTGGGTCTGACACTGGGACTGCAACCGGGCTTGGGACAATCGGCGAGGTGCGCTTATTGGAAAAACCGCACAGCGGCGAAAACTACCTTACCAAGGAAATGGTGCACAAAATTGGACGTAAACATGCTGACAAACTACGCATGATCGCGATTTTGATTGGCGCCATCATCCCCTTGTTAATTGTCTTGACCACCTTGATTGCAAGCTTACCGAATGCACTTCTGCTTCTGGCGTTTGTGTGCCTGTTGGCAGGATTGTTTGTGGAGCGTTGGCTATTCTTCGCGGAAGCAAAACACGCTGTTTCACTCTATTACTGATTACACAATATTGCATCACAGATCCATCTCCACCAGTGTGCGGATACGTTCGTCATAATTCTGCTCAAGGCAGGAAAAGTCTATTTTGCAAGCATTGCGTTTTCTCAACCAATCCGCATGGGCCTGTGACGCGTTTTGAAACGCAACACTGCCTGTCGTCGAAACCAGCACTGCGGAAAACAATTCGGCCAGCTTTTCATCCTTGATCAACAGGACTTCATTGTTGCAGATCGCCATTTCACTTGGAATTTGAGCGTTAGCACAGGAAAAAGACTGTGCCTTTGTCGTAGTGATGTTGATACCCCCGACCAGAATGGGTGTCAGGACTAAAAGGCCACTAAGAAAAATTCGTTGTTTCATCGTTACTACCTCCAGATCAAAAGCTATTTTGTGAATTTGCGCGCTGCGGGGCAGAATTTCGGTGATTTAGTGGTTTTCTTTTGTCATTTCTTTTACGAAAGCGAGATAAAAGGACGATGATTCTCTCGTAGTCAGATGTTTGGCGTAGATATTCTTCAACTTGCCTTTCGTTGAACCGCATCTGACACGTCATGCAATCGAAAACCGTTTTGACAAGGAAAAATCCATGACAGCTATTATTGATATCCACGCCCGCGAAATTCTCGACAGTCGGGGTAATCCAACCGTTGAAGTGGACGTTATGCTGGAAGACGGTTCGATGGGTCGTGCAGCTGTTCCATCCGGCGCATCAACCGGTGCTCATGAGGCGGTAGAGTTGCGTGATGGTGGTGCCCGCTATCTTGGCAAAGGTGTTGCCAAAGCCGTTGCGGCGGTAAATGAAGATATCGACGAAGCGATCGTTGGGTTCGATGCGACAGAACAGCGTCTTATTGACCATACGATGATTGAGCTTGATGGTAGTGACAATAAAGGTCGCCTCGGAGCTAACGCTATTTTGGGCGCGTCCCTTGCTGTGGCAAAAGCGGCGGCGGAATGTTCCGCACTTCCGCTTTATCGCTATGTCGGAGGTCCCAATGCACGCACCTTACCAGTGCCGATGATGAATATCATCAATGGCGGGGAGCATGCGGACAATCCGATTGATTTTCAGGAATTCATGATCATGCCGGTTGGAGCGGATACATTTTCCGCAGCAATGCGTATGGGGGTTGAGGTATTTCATACCTTGAAAAAGGAACTGTCTTCGCAAGGCCATAATACAAATGTTGGCGATGAAGGTGGATTTGCGCCGAATTTGGCAAGCGCACCAGATGCTTTGGATTTCATCATGCAGTCGATTGAAAAGGCGGGCTACAAGCCACAGGAGGATGTTTGTATCGCGCTCGATTGTGCTTCAACAGAGTTTTTCAAGGATGGCAAATACGTGCTGGAAGGTGAGGGACGGACGCTGGAACCAGAAGCGATGGGCGAATATTTAGCGGAACTGGTCGGCAAATATCCGATTGTCTCTATTGAAGATGGCATGGCAGAAGATGATTGGGATGGCTGGAAATCCGTAACCGATCAAATTGGCGATAAGTGCCAATTGGTAGGTGATGATCTGTTCGTCACCAATCCGCAACGTCTTTCAAGCGGAATCAATATGGGCGTTGCAAATTCCATTCTTGTGAAAGTAAATCAGATTGGAACTCTGACTGAAACTCTGGACGCAGTAGAAATGGCGCACAAAGCATCCTACACAGCCGTAATGTCTCACCGTTCTGGTGAAACAGAAGACACCACTATTGCTGATCTTGCAGTTGCTACAAATTGTGGTCAGATCAAAACTGGTTCCCTTGCCCGCTCTGATCGATTGGCAAAATACAATCAGCTCCTTCGTATCGAAGAAGAGCTGGATCACTCAGCAGTTTATTCAGGGCGCAGCTTTTTACGCTGACCTTAGCCCAGAAACGGGCTGTAAATTAACCATAAGAAACGATCGCAAAGCAGAAGCGTAGGTTCTGCTTGCCGTTTGGTTACCAAAATCTTAAGATGGGAGATGTGCGGCAGGGCGTTTCAGCGCCATAAATTATTGATTGTTCGGAGTAGAACCATGATTGCCGCCATGCGCTATTTTTTCAAAGTCATTACTATTGCCGCTTTTGTTATCGGATCAGGAGTTGCGACTTCAGCATTTTCTGGCTTAGAAACGAGTGCATTTGCAGCAAGCAAAAAGAGCGGCAAATTTAAGTCCGGCCACGTACGGTATAAACAGTATGGTTATAAGCGAGGCGTAAAGGCGCGGAACTTTCACCGTGCAAATAGAGCGCACCGTAACCTCCATTCCGGTGTGAGGCGTTCCGGCGTTTATCTTAGTGGCAGTCGTAGTTACAGCGGTGCCCGCGGTTATATTGCCCGGAGAAATCAGATCAATCGACGCAATGAACGTGTGGTTTTGGAAAATGCATTACGCCGTGAGCAGCGTTCTGGCGCAGTTCTGGCTAATCGTGGTACATCACGCGGCTTTTTTGTTGATGCGCCGCGTCAGGGCATCCTGACGGCCGACAATGGCGGTGTTGTCGGTAACGTAGTAACCAATGTTAACCCTTGTCCTGCACGGCATAATTGTGGATACCGCATTTATGAAAACGGCGCCGGCCCACGAATTATCCGGCCGTCAATTCCTGCAGGCAACGGATTGCCGCCGTATGATGGCGTATCCGGCCCGGTGATTTACACACCCTACGACTAGCCTTGATCCTAAGTGAGTTTCTGACGGCTTAAATAAAGCGCAAGCACGGCTGCGTTCGACACATTGAGTGACTTAATCTCGCCGGGCATATCCAGTCGTGCGCGAATTTTGCAAGTGTTACGCACTTTCTGGCGCAATCCTTTTCCTTCCGCGCCAAGCACAAGCGCAATTTTCCCCTGATCCGGCACCGCTTCAAACGCAATGGCTTCTTCGCTATCCAAAGCAATGGTAGTGTATCCAAGGTCGTGCAAGGATTCTAAAGTTTCTGAAAGATTGCGAACTTCAATGTGCGCAATGAGATCAAGCGCCCCAGAGGCAGATTTTGCAAGCACACCGGATTCAATCGGTGAAAAGCGGCTGGTTGTGATGAGCGCCCCGGCATCCATCGCAACGGCAGATCGCATGATCGCACCCACATTGTGCGGATCCGTGATCTGATCCAGAAGTAAAATCAGTTTGGACTGCGAAAGGTCCTGCAAGGAAGAGGCCTTGAGCGGTTTGGTATCCAATACCACCCCCTGATGCACAGCGTCTGAACCCACAAGCTTGTCGAGATCACGTGGGAGTTTCTCTTCCACTGTAAAACCTTGCAAAGCCTCGTCCGGCAGTTCCAGACGCGAAAGCCCGTTTTTGGTTGCATAAAGTTTAATGCATTCACGCTGCGGGTTGCAAAGTGCCTGACGGATCGTATGAAGCCCATACATCAGATACCGGTCTGCATTGTCTCGCTCAACGAACTTGCGCTTCCAATTGCCAGACTTTTGCTCTGCAGGCTTGAATTTATCGCGCCGCGCGCGCCGTTTTTCCGCATGAAAACTGTTATGCGCGTCACTCATGGTTTTGGGAGTTTGCTTGTCACTCATATCGAGCAGGTAATCCAGCCAGGTGGCATAGGTCAATCAATCATTTTTCTCGAAAAATTATATCCAATCTGCGTTGCTTACTTGTTGACAGTTTGTGCGCCCAACGGCATAACCCGCGTCAGGCTTCTAACGCATGTTTTTAGCTGTGATTGGAACTTGTTTCCGATTGATATTGGCACCGCCTGAATGGAGGAGTGTCCGAGTGGTTAAAGGAGACGGACTGTAAATCCGTTCGCTTAGCGTACGCTGGTTCGAATCCAGCCTCCTCCACCATCGGCGGTAGTTAAGCCATAGGCAGGTTTCCTGTCTGTACCGCGGGTATAGCACAATGGTAGTGCAGCAGCCTTCCAAGCTGAATATGCGGGTTCGATTCCCGCTACCCGCTCCAAGTCTCTTTTAGAGTTGCCGAAAGTATTGCCTGCTTTCTGGCTTATAGGTAGCGGTTATCAAGAACTGTTTTCTGAGTACCATAGCCCTGCAATTAGTATAGTGTAGCGGGCGTACCAATTTTGTGCCGGAGCTAAATTTAATGAATAAAAAATCGCTTTTGAGCGCCTTGTTCGCAATTGTAATCCTTATTTCTTTGCCATCTTTTGTTATTGCTGAGCCAAAGGTTCACACTGTTGAAATGATTACCGAAGGTGGCAAAAAGCTATTTGTCCCTGATTTTCTAGAAGTGTCCGTCGGCGACATTGTTAGATTTGTGAATATCAGCGGCAACCATAATACCGAGTCCATTAAAGGCATGATTCCTCAGGGAGCAGAATCCTGGCGTAGCAATATCAGTGAAACGTTCGAACTCACGATCCAAAAAGAAGGAGTATACGCATATAAGTGTACTCCTCATCTGCAGAAGCGGATGGTTGGAGTGATTGTAGCCGGCAATCCGGCCATTAATCTGAGAGAAGCCCATAAAGTCGCCATGGGAGCAAAATTTTCGCCAAAGGTAAGCAATGCATTCGCCGAACTTCTCGAACGTATAAAAACTCCTACGCAATAAACCAAGAGCGTAGGGACGCCAGTAATGTCAACTTGAAGAAGTACGACGACCGAGTTCCAAAAGACAAACAGCCTGGGCGGCGTTTGGTGTTTTTGAGGGCTGTTACTGCCGCAACATAGACAGAATATTGTCAAATGCAGCTAAAGGGAATCAAGGTTCATATTCTACCCCATCCACCACTTGATAAGGCGCCTGACTATCTCTGCGACGCCAAGTACGACGAAGATACTGACAGGATACACATCCAAACCAAAAAACTTGAGCAGGTAGTCAGTAACATAAATTAGCAACCCTAATCCCACGACCACAACTACAGCAGCAATAGCAAAGCCCAGATAAATGTCTGCCGGGCCGTCTTTGTCGCGAAACCAACGAAATAATTTTTTCATAGCCGTTGTTCTGTTTTCCTCAAATTCACGGTTCAAATGCGCTTTCTGATTTTGCTTTAGGCGCTATTCTGCCGGACAAGGCATCCCGGCTGCTGTCCAAATCGCCATATCTTCGAGATGCGCTTGTAACCCACCTGGCGCCGGGGTTCGGCCAGCACCGGGCGCAAAGCTCCAACTGATGAACCCGAACAGCTCTGCGTCGTGCAATATATGTTCAACTAGTCCAGCAGCGTCCCGGCCACCGTTGCGTTCGGGATCGCGCATCTGCTGACAGATTTGGCTGCTGGTGCGATCAATCCACTGAAACTCAACTGGTGCAAGCCGCCAGTCCATGCCATTGCGCGGAGCAGCATGCGGAAGTGTTTGTGGTAGTTTGGATGTCTGGTGACAAGTACTACAGGACAGACTTTCAGCACCAATGCGGCTGCTATCTGCGTTAATTGCCATGCCGTGCACTCGAGACTTTCCATAACTTGGCCCCGACCAAACCGGAATATTATCCTCGCCGACATGGCAGTTCACACAGCGCGGATGACTTGTGACATCGTGAATGCGGTCCCATGCTTCTAGACCATCTTCAGAGCTTCGGGTTCCCAATTCTGGAAGCGAATTAACCTCAAGTCCATGGGTCTGACTGCCCTCGCCATAAGCAGCAGTGACGGTAAAAAAAATCAAGAAAAAGGCTGTTAGGTGATACTTAATCACGTTCAAATCCATCACAGGAAATCGACATATTTATCAAAAGGCATCTCGCGCAATCGATTTGCGGTCGCTGCAAAGATCGCATCGGCCAATGCCGGAGCAGCCGGGGACGTAGACGGCTCGCCTAATCCTTGTATGTGAGGGGCTTTACCCAAAAGTCGCGTATGAAACTTCGGCGTCTGGTATAGTCGCATTCCCTCAAACGCATGATAATTGGTTTGAACCGGAGCGTAATTTTCATAGGTCAATTCGCAATTCATGGCGTGTCCAAGTCCCCAGATTGTTGCACCAATCAACTGAGACTCTGCATTTACCGGGTCGAATACCGTGCCGCAGTCTGCAGCGACCCATACCTCATCAATGCGGATACCATTTTCGGTTGCTGTTACATCTACCACTTCCGCGACCGGGACATGATGCGAATGGCAAAATGCGATGCCGCGTCCCCGTTTGGGACCTATGTCTGGGCCGGACCAATTCGACATTTCACCAACCGCTTCAAGCACGCGTTTTGAAGTGTGATCTTTCATCAGCCGCAACCGCTCCTCCAAAGGGTCAGCACCTGCTTCAAAAATGAGTTCAGACAGAAAGCTTTCATGGAAAAAGGCATTCGAGCATGCTCCCGGTGAGCGCCATGATCCGATCGGGAGCAGTCTGGGCGCTTCATAACCGGTAACCCGGTAGTTAGGGATTGCGTAAGGCTGATCGTAGGCTCCCCAAACCAATAATGTGTCTGGTCCGGGTGGTACAATGAAGGTGCGACCAAACCAGCTTTTGGTCAGCGAAGGGCTGATGGTATCGAGATCATATGCGTCGACCTTTCCATTGCTGACCTTACCCCGACCACGAGCCATATGGATTGGGCGCGGAAAATCATGGGTCATATCCTCTTCACGGCTCCATGTCGTTTTGACTGGCGTTCCGGGAATTGTCACGGCTATTTCGATGGCTTGAAGTGCATAGTCATGGTCAAGCCGCCTTCCAAAACTACCGCCACCTGGCAGGACGTGAAGCGTTACCTGGCTTTTGTCGAGGCCGGTAATTTTGGCGGCTGTATCGCGTATAACGTGTGGAATTTGGGTCGATGTCCACACGGTTACGTGGTCTGTTTCTACAAGAACCGTTGCACTTAATGGTTCTAGTGCTGCATGGGCAAGAAAAGGCACACGGTATTCGGCCCGAACCACGTCTGCCCCATCAAGGGCGTTTTCTACATCGCCATCGTCGCGCAGGCGGGAATTGATGTTTTCTTCAACATGCGCGTCTTCCAGCACCCTCCACATTTCCGCGCTGCTTGCAGGATAGTCTGGCTTAGGCCAATCTACTTCCAAAGCTTCGGCTGCCTGAAATGCACGCCACGTATTATCAGCGATCACACCAAGTCCATCGGTTATTTCTACAACTGATCTGACGCCTCGCATCGCCAATGCTTGAGTTGCATTGTACGTCCCAAGTCCACCACCACGTCCTGGGTTCGCATAAACGGTAGCGTGAAGCATGTTAGGTAATATCAAATCAATGCCGTAATCCTGCTGACCAAGAGACTTTGCTTTCGTGTCGGTACGCACAATAGGTTTACCAAGTAACCGCCAATTGCTCGGGTCCCGCAATGTAACATCTGTGACAGGTTCGAGTTGCGCTGCTTCGGCGGCGAGGTTTGTATATGCCATCCGCGTTTTATTCGGCAAGATGATATGACCATCTTCTGTGTTGAGGTCGGCGACAGGAACACCCGTCTTTTGGGAAGCAGCTAACTTCAGGGTTTCGCGTGCTACCGCCCCGGCAGTTCTCAAACGTTCCTGCAAATCAGAAACTGAGGAAGACCCGCCTGTGAACTGAGCTCCAGACAAGCGTGCAACAACCTCCATTAAGTCGCGTATCGTTTCCGGTACAAAACTCTCATCCAACGGATCAAATGGAAGGCTATTGCTGGCGATCCTGCCATTGAAATACGCCTGATGCGGTTGGCCCGGATCAAGGATGACGTTGTGCGGATCAACGTCCAACTCTTCGGCAATTAAATGCGCTTGCATCGACATGATGCCTTGTCCAACATCAGCCCGTGGAACGATCAGTGTAATTTCACTATCCGTGATTTTGATGAACGGTGTAATTGCGGCTTCACCGTCACTAATATCAGCGAGCAGCGGATTTGGTGTAGATCGCCTTACAAAATAAGCTCCAAACGCAACACCACCCACGATTGCAGCTGACCCGAAAAGAACGGTGCGACGTGTTATGGTCCGGAGTTTTGACATTGGTTTTTGGACTTTCTTGTACCCAATGGGCTACGTTCAATTGATCTAGATTATTTCGAACTGCGATTAGGTTTGACGTAACGCCTCTGCAGCGTCATGGATCGCAGCCCGGATACGTGGATAAGTCCCACAGCGACACAAATTGCCGGACATAACAGCATCAATTTCTGCGTCACTAGGGTTCGGATTGTTAGCTAGTAAATCGGCAGCCTGCATGATTTGTCCGGTTTGGCAGTACCCACATTGTGCGACCTGATGCGCAATCCAGGCTGCTTGCAACGGGTGCGGTCTCTCGTCATTGCCCAAAGTAGCGATGGTCGTGATATCGCCAGTGGCATCCTCGGCAGCTACTTGACAGGAACGCACGGCCAGTCCGTCAATATGGACTGTGCAAGCTCCGCACTGTGCAATGCCGCAGCCATATTTCGGACTGGTAATGCCCAATTCATCTCGTAGCACCCAAAGCAGTGGCATCTCGCCTTCGACGTCCACCTCATACCGATTTCCATCGACGGTCAGTTGCATCTTCAATCCTAGCTGAAAGTTTAGAACCACATTTGCCTAATTTATTCAGATAATAAGCTTGGTTGTGTAGTCGAAGCGATATGCAAGTTTGGTCATGGGTATGCAAATTAGGTCAACTGATTTATGCCGGGTAGATGATCCCGTACTTGCATGACATTGAATAGCGACCAAACGGAGCGTAGAGATGACGAAATTTCAGAAATACTCGTTTGCGATGGGCACAGATGTTGTTTGTCGTATTTTGCAAATTGACCCAGATGTCATGCTGCAAGAAGCGGGCTTGTCTCATCTTGTTTCGAGCCGAAATGAATTGCGCATCACGGCACAAGAATATTTCGCTGGCTGGAATACGGTTGATAAGCTCACTGGAGGTGCAGATTATCTGGTTGACCTTGGCATAATGATCGCACGTGGGCCCGTTATTCCAGTGTTTTTCGCCTTTGCCTGTGCGCCCAATCTTGAGACTGGCGTCTTGCGTCTGTCGCACTACAAAACTCTCTTGGGACCAACCGTCTTGAGATCCTATTGGAAAGCAGATGAGCTTTGCATTGAAATCAATTCAAACGACCCAAGCTTGGCTGTGCCAGATACGCTTGCGGCATTGCATTTTGTCGTTCTTGTTGAACAGTTTAGGATTGCAATTGGGGATCAGGCAAGTCCAATTTCGGCGACTTTGAAAGCAACCGAAGCAGAGCGTCGTAAACTAGAAAGTTACCTGGGCATCATGCCAGAATTTGGGGAAGTTGCTTCCTTGAGCTTTGAAAAATCGGATGCTGCACAACCTTTCATTTCAGAAAATCCTGTTTTATGGGAATCTTTCGAAATTGATCTGCAACAACAGCTTTCAAACGAAAGGCGAAAGTTACCCATCAAGGCGCATGTTCGATCAGTTCTGATATCCTTGATGGCACCGGGTAGGGCAAATATGGATGATGTTTGTTTCGAAATGAATTATAGTCGCAGTACATTGCAGCGTAGATTGCGGGACGATGGGTCTTCGTTTAGGGAATTATTGGACGAAACCCGCCACGAGCTTGCGATCCGTTACCTGACCAACAGCGAACTTCGCGTAGATGAGATCGGGGCAATGCTGGGATATCGGGATGCGAATAGTTTCTCTCGTAGTTTTCGCAAGTGGAAGAACCAATCTCCCAGTGATTTTCGGTCGTCATTGTAGTGATTGGCGTAAATGAACAGAAACCGGATACGAGTTGCCATTGCCGACTATGCGGTGTGGCAATTCCAGATTTTCCCATAGCGCTCGGTTTAAACGATGTTGTGCTCTGCACGATTATTTGGTTCGGGGCAATCTAAGACTGACAACAAAAAGTTAAGTACCCTTCGTCAGAAATTGCGGGCGCTTAACTTTGTTTTGTATGCAAAAAGCCGACTTCAGCCTTGTTGGCATTCGGGAGTAAAACCCGCATCATAGAAGGTTCTGTCTTCGACAATCAGATCATCCTAGATTTTGAAAAATGTTGCAATTGGAAGCTTAAACTCAGCACCCGTTAAGGTGCCTGTTGCTGTGAACATAACCGCTGTCACAAGTACTTTGAGTTCCATTGTTTTCTATTTTTCAAACGGTCAGGGGTAGGTAAATGTCGGTCCGTAATTGCTCTTCTGCGGTGGTCTCCGGATCATC
>JBCCBE010000054.1:0-21515 GCA_039814425.1 Pseudomonadota bacterium | reverse complement strand
CTATTGATCGTCGCCTTGGTGAGCCGTTACCTCACCAACTAGCTAATCAAACGCGGGCTCATCTGATACCGATAAATCTTTCCCCCGTAGGGCGTATACGGTATTAGCAGTCATTTCTAACTGTTGTTCCGTAGTATCAGGTAGATTCCCACGCGTTACTCACCCGTCTGCCGCTCTCCCGAAGGAGCGCTCGACTTGCATGTGTTAAGCCTGCCGCCAGCGTTCGTCCTGAGCCAGGATCAAACTCTCAGGTTTGATTAAGAGTTGATTGGCTTTTAAACTTCACCGCCGAAACTGGCGGTGCTGGTCACGCAAATCAATTGAAATAAATCAATTGATTAAAAATTTTGTCGGCCGCGTGTAACAGCCGACGAATTGACGAGAACATTATTTTTAAACACACCATTTTTCAGGCCAAGGCCTGATCCATGATTATTAGTAACATTCTCGAAACGTGACTCGCCAAAGTCTCTGTAACACGACATCCATAAAGGATAATGGTGTCGTGATCTGCAGAACTACGCCAACCACGTTTCTCTTTCTTACATATTCAATTGTCAAATAACGGATCAGCACAATACTGATCATTAGCTGTCAAAGTCAAGCATCGCCTGTTTTTCAGCCGTTTGAAACATGCACTTAAGTGCCGGTCTCTTTGGATAACACTAGGGCAAACAAATCTATCGCCAGCGGCGCGCCGCCCTAGTGTGAAGCGTATATAGGCCCCAAGTCATCTAACTGTCAACAGCTATTCAAACAAAAATATAAGTTTTTTTGGCAGTTGTAATTACCATGCTCAAACTGCCCAAAAATGAGCCATAATCAGCTGCTTTCACGACCTTATATATAATGTAACTGTATTTACTTTGGACTCTGTAAAAATGGCAAGATCAGTTTCCGATAATGATAAGACGCAAAATCGCCCTATTCTCTTGCCACCGCAAGGGACTTCAACCATATAGGCACTGTCCCTAGATAGAAACGGATAGAATTTTGTGAATAAGGAAGTTGATTTTTTAGGTGAACTTGAGCCGCTTCATGTTAAGCGCCATTTGAAGCGTCCGGACCGACGTCAAGTTTCCAAACGTTGGCTTTTTAGTTCTGTGCTAGTCGGACTAACCTCTTTTATGATGATGGGTGGTGCCCTGTTTGCAGCACTGGATGGACTCGAACAGCTTTCGGTTCCTGCGCAGGCATATAAAAAAGATAATAACACTGGCCCATCTGAATTGCTCGCTTTGAAGGGTAATCATCCCAGGTTATCGAAAATCGCACTGGGTGGCGATGACAGCAATATTATGATGGTATCCACAATCAGCCAGAGCGGGAACACCAATGTGGTTAAAGTACGCCCGTTCATGAATGTGAAATCACCGATCGCTTTTGCACCCAAGTCAAATGTAAAATATCCCGGCTTTAATCCGCTTACGGTGTTTTCCGAATCAGGAAATCTAGAAATTATCTCCGAAAACGATGCCATCATGTATGGAGCAGATGTTGAAGGAGAGGTAACTTTAAATATTACAGAGTTCCCCAAACGTGTAGAAATCCAAAAAACACCTAAAGAGCAGCGTTCAGCAGAAATAATCCAGCAAATAAGAGCCATTGCCAGTGATCTTGAAAGCGGCGGCTCCTATGTGTCTGCGCTTGCGCAATTCGATGATCAGCGTTTTTCTGAAAGCAACGGGCTTTTGTTCTCGCCTAGCATAGACGTCACAATAACTGCGGAGAATGTATCGGTTCTAGCGAAGTCTTATCGTGATTCGTCCAGTGGGATCTATTATCAGGACCGGACAATAGAAATCACCAAAGCAATGCTCATTTCTGAAGCGATGACTGAGCACGGCGTGCATGAAGCTGACATCAACGATTATTTAGATGTGTTAGCCAGCGATCTTGGAAACAAGAAATTCCGTGAAGGTGATTTGCTGGAAGCCTGGTTCAAGCATGATCATTCCGGCACACAAAAAAGAACCACTCTGGAAATGCTCTCAGTATACCGGGGCGCTGTTCACCTCACCAGCATAGCCAGAAATGACAAGGGTGCTATGGTTTATGCGCCAGCGCCGGAGAAACCTCAAAATATAATTGCGGAATCCGAGCGCCCATCAATTAACCAGCGCAATCTGCCCAGTATATATGATGGGATTTATCGGGCAGCACTCCACGAAGGTTTAACGAAGGATCTGGTTAGCTCACTGATCAAGATTTTTGCTTTTGATGTTGATTTTAGAAGCCAGATTCAGCCGACGGACCAATTGGAAGTTTTTCTTTCTTTAGAAGAAGGTTCCAATCAGCCCAGTATTGAATCCGAGATCTTGTATGCTGGCATCAAGTTAGGAAATGTTGATAGGCGATATTACCGGTTTCGAGATCAGGAGACGGGCCGAATCGATTATTATGATCAAACCGGCAAAAGCGCGAAAAAGTTTCTGCTTCGACAGCCTGTTCCCAACGGGCGTTTTCGTTCCGGTTTTGGCATGCGGCGTCACCCCATATCACGGCGTTACAAGTTGCATGCCGGTGTTGATTGGGCAGCGCCACGCGGTACACCTATTCTGGCGGCCGGAAACGGCGTAATTCAAAAAGCGGGGTGGAGTGGTACAGGTTACGGGAAACAGACGATCCTTCGTCATGCAAATGGCTATGAGACATCTTACTCCCACCAGACAGCCGTTGCGAAGGGCATTCGTCCCGGTGTTCGGGTCAGACAAGGACAAATTATAGGCTATGTTGGTTCAACCGGTTATTCCACTGGACCACATCTTCACTATGAAGTGAAAGTGAATAACAACCATGTAGACCCGATGCGAATTCGACTTCCAAGGGGGAAGGTTTTAAAAGAAAAAGAACTGGCAGCCTTTGAAGCTGAGCGCGACCGGATCGATCAACTAATCAACAGCAATGATAACCTCAACGAGCGCCAGTTAGCATCAAATTAGAAACAGCGATCAGATACAAGTCGGTCCAGAAATTTTCTCAAACCCGCCACAATCTGTGTTGACAGATCATCAAGTTTATCCGCGCTTACATTGGTTTTAGACAGATCTCGAATTATGCGCTGTGCTTCGTCAAAGGAAGGTGCAAAGACCTTTACTTTCCAGCTGCAATTACAATCTGGATGATCAATTAGGTAAAATCCAGCACCGTTTCTAGCAATTTGCTCCATCGATAGCTCCATACAAATCAATTTCCTACAAAATCTCACCTGCTTCGAGGCTGAATATTGTTTACCATGGGTTTTGTAAAAGAACTGTTAAGCATAAAAATTAGGCTTTTATAGGATCATTTGTTAGCTATTTGTTAAGTTTTTAAGGCAGGATTTGGGCCTGATTTAACGCCTTACCGAGATGGATTTTTACACCATCCCGGACATGTAATTCTGGCCTATGCAGCGTGTTTATCAGTCGCATCTATTTCTGAGTTATCAACTGAAATCAGCAGACCTGAACCGCTTGAGGAAACTTCCACAGCCATCCCATCGTGAATGTCTCCAATCAGTATTTTCTCTGCAAGTAAATCTTGCAATTGTGATTGAATAACCCGCTTCAACGGTCGTGCACCATAGGCTGGATCATAACCACGTTCTGCTAACCAGCTTATCGCATCATCTGTAAGGGATAATTCAATCCGGCGATCCTGTAGCAATTTGCGCAGGTGTCGAAGTTGAATCTTTACGATCCCGGACATATCGGTTTTTTTCAAACGCTCAAATAAAATTATTTCATCCAAACGATTTAAGAATTCAGGTCTGAAATGCGACCTTACAACAGCCATAACCTGTTCTTTTACATCTGCAGAGGCCATGCCTTCTTCAAGTGAGACAAGGAATTCTGCTCCCATATTTGAAGTCATAATGATCATGGTATTCGAGAAATCCACCGTTCTACCTTGGCCATCGGTGAGGCGACCGTCATCCAGGACCTGCAATAGGACATTGAAAACATCTGGATGGGCTTTCTCGATCTCATCAAACAGGACAACCTGATAAGGTCTGCGCCGCACACTCTCTGTGAGTGCACCGCCTTCATCATACCCGACATATCCAGGTGGGGCGCCAATCAATCGGGCGACTGAATGTTTCTCCATATATTCTGACATATCAATTCGGAGCATTGCGGAAGTATCATCAAACAGAAAATCAGCCAACGCCTTGGTTAGTTCCGTTTTACCAACCCCTGTCGGTCCGAGGAACATGAATGAACCAATCGGGCGTGTTGGATCCTGCAATCCGGCGCGAGAACGGCGAACCGCCTTCGAAACCGCCTTTACCGCTTCACCTTGCCCTACAACCTGTTTGGCAAGTTCGTCTTCCATGCGCAGTAGCTTGTCCCGCTCACCTTCAAGCATTTTATCTACAGGAACACCGGTCCAGCGCGAAACAACCTGAGCAATATGGTCCGGCAGCACTGTTTCCTGAACCATAACATCAGCAGTATCATTTTCAGAATCTGATTCGACTTCCAAAATTTGCTTTTCAAGATCAGGGATCGAGCCATAAGCAAGTTCTCCAGCTTTCGCTAAATCCCCTGTTCGCTGAGCCTGTTCAAGTTCAGTTCGGGCTTGTTCTAGCTGCTCTTTCAAGTTCTGAGCGCCGGAGAGACGGTTTTTCTCGCCTTCCCAGCGGGTAGTCAAAGCATCGGCGGTTTCCTGCAATTCCAGCAACTCTTTTTCCAGCGACTTTAAACGCTCCTTAGACCCGGTATCAGTCTCCTTTAGCAAAGCCTCACGTTCAATCTTCAACTGGATCAACCGTCGATCTATTTCATCAAGCTCTTCTGGTTTTGAATCAACCTGCATGCGGATACGCGATGCAGCTTCGTCCATCAGATCAATTGCTTTGTCCGGCAAGAACCGGTCGGTGATGTATCTGTTGGAAAGATTGGCAGCAGAAACCAGCGCAGAATCACTGATACGAATGCCATGATGAACCTCATACTTTTCCTTAATCCCCCGCAGGATCGAAATCGTATCGGCAACATCCGGCTCACTTACAAAAACCGGTTGAAAGCGGCGCGCCAGTGCTGCGTCTTTTTCAACATGCTTGCGGTATTCTTCCAATGTCGTTGCACCAACGCAATGCAATTCACCACGGGCAAGAGCAGGCTTGAGCAAGTTCGATGCGTCCATCGCACCTTCGCTTTTACCAGCGCCAACCAATGTGTGCATTTCATCTATAAACAATACAATCTGACCGTCTGCAGCCTGAACTTCAGAAAGTACAGATTTCAGACGTTCTTCAAACTCACCGCGATATTTTGCACCGGCTATCAGCGATCCCATATCAAGCGCCAGCAGGCTCTTATTCTTTAGGGATTCAGGGACATCCCCATTGATAATCCGCAATGCCAGCCCTTCCGCAATTGCCGTCTTGCCGACACCCGGCTCTCCAATCAGAACAGGATTATTTTTTGTTCTGCGGGACAGAACTTGTATTGAGCGGCGGATTTCTTCATCCCGACCAATTACCGGATCAAGTTTACCGTTTCGTGCGTCTTCAGTTAGGTCACGGGCATATTTCTTTAGTGCATCATACGCCGCTTCAGCGCCGGCTGAATTAGCGGTTCTGCCATTTCGCAGCTTTTCGATTTCCTGATTGAGCGATTTTGCATCAACGCCCGCTCGCTTTATATAACTTGCAGTATCCGCACCAGATTCCATTGCGAACGCGAGCAACATACGCTCTACCGTTACAAAAGAATCGCCCGCTTTCTTTGCTGCCTTTTCCGCAGTTGCAAAGACTTTTGCGATTCCACCAGAAAGGTAAAGCTGGCCATTGCCTCCAGAGATAGAAGGCTGCGACTTTAGTGCCTTGGCGATCTCCGACTTGAGTTTGGCCAAATCGCCGCCAATATTTTTAATGAGACCAGCGCATAATCCTTCCGGATCATCCAATAATACTTTCAGTAAATGTTCGGGGAGAAACTGCTGATGCCCGGAGGACAACGCGTCTGTTTGCGCTGACTGGATGAAACCCTTCATCCGGTCGGTATAAAGATCAATATTCATTAAAAACTCCAATTCCGCCAAACCTACAAATGTAGCGAAAGACGATTTCAAGAATTCAGCACCCAATCATTGGCATGCTCGTTTTCTAAGATATGGGAATTTGGAGTTTAAAATTAAAGATGCGCTGGTCAGATGTTATCACCAACTATCAAGCTTACGCCTCTTCTGTTGTAACACCACCGGTGATGCTGCCAGGTAATTTTGCAGCGTCGTCAGAAATTGCTTCAACTTCTATTGAAGGCTTTTCGTCTTCTTCTGCTTGAAGTTTAACTTGGCTTCCATTGGAATCTGAGGCTTCCGCTGTAACTGCTTCTACAGCATCTTCACCATTGCCATCTGCGACCCTGCGGGTCCGGCGTCCCCGTCCGGTTTTGCGCGGTGCTTTTTCCGATTTTTCTTCAATGCTTTCTGCATTGGCATCTGCCGCATTAGCAGCTTCTGAAGTTTCAGCCTTTGTCTCTTCTGCATTTGCATCGTCAGATTTTGTTTCTTCCACCTCGGGCTGAGGGCCTCGTCCATTGGCATTATTATGCTCGTCGGAACGGTTTTGATTTTGTTCCTCGGTACGACTTTGCGCTTGCGCAGCAGCTACAATACGATTGTAATGTTCGGCATGCTGATAATAATTTTCAGCCATTACCGTATCACCATTAGACAGCGCATCGCGCGCCAGTGTGGAATACTTATCAGCAATATGGCTGGCATTGCCTCTAATTTTTACATCCGGGCCATTACTCTCATAATTCCGGCTCATCGGATTTTGCGGTTTGCGGTTTCTACCGCGTGACCTTGATTTTTGATGCGATTGTCTCATCAACCACCTGTAAGTTCAGCTATGAAATAAAATAAGTTATACTTCGCCCATGAAGTTTGGAAATTGTCGATCTCGAAGTTCTAACCAGATTCAACCGGGTACGCCGGAATCGCCCTGTTCTATCAACGATAATTTTTTGACAGGAAAGACTTTTAGTTTCTGAAAGTCCTTGTGATTCCAAATTAGCTGGAAAGCTTCTGAATTCCAACCCTTTATAAACACTTTTTTCAAATTCGAAAAATGCGGCTCGCCTTGCGTTATTTTCGCTTGATCACAAGGGTTCTGACAATGCCCGGAAGGTCTTTTACCGCTGAATCCACAATGAATCCGCAATTCTTGGCAATATCAGTGACAGCGTCCTCCTGATCAAAACCGATCTCCAAAAAAATAATGCCGTCTTGCGCGAGGTTATTTCCTGCAAATTTCAAAATCTGCCGGTAAAAATCCAGCCCATCCTCCCCGCCATCCAGTGCCCCATGCGGGTCATGCTTTCCAACCTCAATGGATAAATTCGGGATTTCGGAACTTGGAATATACGGTGGGTTTGAGACTATCCAATTGAATGGTCCAACAATCCCGTTCAAACCATCCTTGCAGACGAACGAGATTTCCTTTGCCACTCCATGACGTTGTGCATTCTGTCTGGCAGTAGAAATCGCATCTAGGGAAATATCCGTTGCAGTGATTTGCACACTTTCCAATTCCGCGGCTAGGCTTATCGCAATAATACCAGACCCAGTTCCGAATTCTAGAATTCGCAACATTCCTGAATCCTTTTCATATTGATTGATTGCCGCATCGATCAAAGTTTCGGTATCTTGTCTGGGAACAAGTGTTTCACCTGAAATCAGGAATTCGCGGCTATAAAACTCACACTGCCCTAGAATTCTCTGAACTGGTTCACCTTCCAAACGCCTATTAATATACCCGTCATAAAGTTGGCGCTTGCCCGTTGGCATGGGTTCGCGACCACGGGAAACAAGATTTGCGTTTGTGAATCTGCATGCACCAAGAATAAGAATGCGTGCGTCTATGTGCGCATCAGCGATCCCAGCTTCTGCCAGCCGGTTATTTGCTGTTTTAAGAGCTTCATTGTAGCTGATTATTGTAAGGCCCCTGACCACGGATTTTGTCTCTTAATCGCCCTCTTCCATTGCGGCCAAAAGGTCTGCCTGATGGCTTGTCACCAGCGCATCGATAACTTCATCCAATCCTTCCCCCATAATAAGACGATCTAATTTATAGAGCGTAAGATTGATACGGTGATCTGTCATCCGCCCTTGGGGGAAATTATAGGTCCGAATACGCTCAGACCTGTCGCCACTGCCGACCTGTCCCTTACGGGCATCTGCACGTTCCTGTTCAGCTTTCTGGCGTTCCATATCAAACAGTTTTGCCCGTAGTGCCTTCATGGCAAATGCGCGGTTTTGATGTTGGGATTTTTCTGATGACGTTACGACTATGCCGCTTGGAAGGTGCGTAATTCTCACCGCAGAATCTGTTGTATTAACGTGCTGGCCACCTGCACCTGAAGCGCGCATCGTATCAATACGAATATCTTCATTGCGGATCTCGATGTCGATATCTTCGGCTTCAGGTAGCACAGCAACGGTTGCAGCAGACGTATGAACCCGGCCACCGGATTCTGTTTCCGGCACACGCTGTACCCGGTGCACACCTGACTCAAATTTTAACCGTGCAAATACCCCACGGCCATTGATCGAAGCTACAATTTCCTTATAGCCCCCAACATCCCCGGCACTCTCCGAAAGTATTTCCACTTTCCATCCTTTGGAGGCCGCATGACGCTCATACATGCGAATTAAATCACCGGCAAACAGCGCAGCTTCAGAACCACCCGTTCCCGCGCGAATTTCAAGGATCGCACTGCGATCATCGGCAGCATCTTTCGGCAAAAGTAGGAACTTTAGCGCTTCTCCAAATACAAGAATTGCCTCCTTCGCCTCTTGCTTTTCCAGTTCTGCAAGTTCACGCATTTCTGCGTCGGTTTCTGGATCAGAAAGTAGTTCTTCAGCCCCCTCGAGATTATTCTCGGCTTCTTTAATCTCACGGATCTTTGCAACCACAGGTTCAAGTTCAGAGTGTTCGGATGCAAGGCGAACATATTGTTCAGGTTCTGGCCCTTGCGCCATCTCCGCTTCAATCGCAGCATGGCGTTGCAGCATGTAGTCAAGTTTATCTGTCGCGAGCATAGGGAATTACCGAACCTAATATGGATATTAAAAAATCATCAGGAAAACGCGGTTAATGAAGTATACCATGCTTATCAGCGAAATCCGCCAATAATTCATCCATGGTAACCTCATAACCATATTCTTCCAATGCTGGAAAAAGAATTGCCTGAAGCGCCGACACGTCAAGTGAATTAATCACTGCCTTAACCGGGCCAATCGATGCCGGTGACATCGAAATTCTTTTGTAACCAAGCCCCAATAGAGCCATAGCCGCAAGTGGCCTACCGGCAATTTCACCACATAACGTTAGCGGTACATGATACTTTTCTGATGCAATCTGGATTTCTCGTAACATCCGCAGGAAACTTCTGCTTATCGGGCTATAGCGGTTAGCAAGATTAGCATTGCCCCGATCGCAGGCAAAGGCAAATTGAAAAAGATCGTTAGAACCAACAGACACAAAATCGGTTTCCAGCATCAATTCATCCAACTGGAACAGCAGATTGGGCACTTCCAACATCGCACCCAGTTCGAATAACCGGGGCATCTCATGACCAAGTCTGGTTTGCAACTCTACTTCGCGTTTAATGATTTTTCTTACCGCACGAATTTCGCTCACCTCGGTAACCATTGGCAACATCAACCGCAAGTGACGTCCACCAGCAGCCTTTAGCAAGGCTCTAATTTGTGACTTAATGAGCGCCTGGCGATCCATTGAAAGACGCAATGCACGCCAACCCATGGCCGGATTTTCTTCTGGCAGAGATTTCAGGTAGGGAAGCACCTTGTCCCCCCCGATATCCAATGCACGAAAAGTGACCGGTCGATCACCAACTTCATCCAATACACGGGTATATAAAGCCTCCTGCTCGCTCACCCGTGGCAGGGTTGAGGAAACCATAAACTGCAATTCTGTTCTGAAAAGTCCGATACCTTCAGCCCCACATTGATCGAGCTGGGCCAGATCCATCAAGAGGCCGGCATTCATCTGAAGCGAAATCGGAATTCCATCTTTGGTGACCGCAGGTTTATCGAGTAGTTTTGCGAACTGCTTCATTCTTCCCGCTCGGAATGTGATCTTTTCGCGATAAGCATCCTGAAAGTCTTGCGGCGGGCGCAGACAGACAATGCCTTCATCTCCATCAACAACGATCATATTGCCTTCTTCGCAATTTGCAGCAAAATCCGGCAATTGCCCTACGACAGGAATTCCCAACGCGCGCGCAACAATTACGACGTGGGAAGTGGGCGCGGCTTCTTCCAATACCAGGCCTCGAAGCTTGCCACTGTTATAATCCAGCAACTCTGCGGCACCCATTGTTCGGGCAACAATAATGTAGTCCTGTTTGAAGCGATCATCATTGATCTTGTGTGGTTCGCCGGATAATTCGCGTAACAACCGGTTGGCAAGATCTTCAAAATCGCTCAACCGGTCACGCAAAAACGGATCTGCCTGACGCATCAGCCGGGCACGATAATCATTTTGCACCTTTTCGACAGCTGCTTCAGCTGTAAGACCATTGTTAATGGCTTCTTCCATGCGCCGGTTCCAACCGCGATCATGCGCAAACATACGATAGGCTTCCAGAACATCACGATGTTCGCCTTCACTTGGGACATTGCCGCTTTGAAACAACACATCGATTGAAACCTGCAACTTCAAAAGCGCCTCGCGCAGGCGACGAACTTCCTCTTCTGCGCTTTCGTTGAACAGATTTGTAACAACCACTCTTGGCTCGTGTAAAACTACATTACCAAATCCGATTCCATCGCTGAGAGAGAGCGCCTCAATGCGCAATGTTCTGGCAAGATCCAGTGTCGTTCCTTTGGACGAGATTGAATCAAGTTCACCGGTTGCGATTAGTTCGGCAAGCACCATTGCCGTGGTCTCAAGCGCTTCGAGTTCTGCATCACTATAGGCGCGATTGTGCTGATCTTGCACGACAAGCACACCAAGAACCCGCCCTGATCGCAGTATTGGAACTCCAAGAAATGATTTGAAACTTTCCTCACCGGTTTCCGGCAAATAGGCAAATGCTGGATGCTTTTGCGCTTCTACTAGGTTGAGCGCGCGCGCTGTTGCTGCAATCGTGCCAACCAAGCCCTGACCTACTCTTAGGGTGGAGAGATGAACAGATTGAGGGTTCAAACCTTTGGACGAATAAAGTTCCAGAACCCCGTCAGAACGCAAAGTGTAAACGGAACAAACCGATGACACCATGTTTTCAGCAATATCCTGAACAATTGTATCCAGACGCTCCTGTGGCTCAAGCGCCTCCGCCATAACGGTACGTAGTTGCCGCAACAAAACGTTCGGCCCGGTAAGATTAGTACCCATAATGCTCCCTCTTATGGGATGAAATATCACATATGGATTTGAAGGTACACAGACCCGAATTACAAATAGTATTTACAAATGTTTTACTGGTTCAAGCCGTAAACACTATGCAAAGTGCGTACTGCAAGCTCAGTGTAATCTGCATCGATCAACAATGAAAACTTAATTTCTGACGTAGTGATCGCCCGAATATTTATGTTTTTGTCCGCCAATGCTGAAAACGCGGTAGAGGCAACCCCAGCATGACTTCGCATGCCGATGCCAATAACTGAAATTTTGGCAAGTCCGGTATCGCTCTGGATCGCTTCGAAGGAAATTTCGTCTTTCTGAGCTTCAAGGACTTTCAGAGCTTTTCCCGTATCACTTTCAGCAACGGTAAAGGTCATGTCTGTGCGCGAACCATCTTCAGAAACACTCTGAACGATCATATCAACGTTTACATGTTCTTCGGCAAGCGGGCCAAAGATAGAGGCCGAAATACCTGGTCTATCAGGGACACGTCGAAGGGAAATTTGCGCCTCATCTTTTGTATAGGCAATACCTGTTACGACTTCTTTTTCCACAATTTCATCCTCATCACATATCAGAGTACCCACTGGATCGCTCGATTCCGCTTCAGAATTGATACTTTCCGGATCATCGAAACTCGAACGAACAAATGTCCGCACACCATGCACCATTGCCATTTCGACAGAACGCACCTGGAGCACTTTGGCACCCAAAGATGCCATTTCCAACATTTCTTCAAAAGAGATTTTTTCCATGCGTCGTGCCCGCGGCTCAATACGGGGGTCAGTTGTATAAACGCCATCTACGTCCGTATAGATGTCACAGCGGTCTGCATTTATTGCGGCCGCAATTGCAACCGCTGACGTATCCGAGCCACCCCGACCCAGAGTAGCAATCCGATTATCCGGCCCTATACCCTGAAATCCGGCAATGATCGCTACTTGGCCGCGCGATATACGCTCAATCAATAAATCGCCTTCGATATCTTCAATACGTGCAGCGCCATGCGCATTGTCTGTGCGTAGCGGTATCTGCCAACCCTGCCAGGATCGTGCGTCAACACCCATATGCTGCAAGCCCATTGCCAATAGGCCAGAGGTTACCTGCTCACCGGAAGCTACCACCGCATCATATTCGCGGGCATCATGTATTGGAGCAATTTCTTTCGTCCATTCAACCAGCTCATTAGTTTTGCCAGCCATGGCGGACACAACAACCGCCACTTCGTGACCGGCTTCCACTTCACGTTTTACATGGCGTGCAACATTACGAATGCGATCAAGATCTGCAACCGAAGTGCCGCCAAATTTCATTACCAGTCGAGACAAGGCTTTTCATACTCCTGAAAACAAATGCGCCCCAGCGGACCGGAGCGAAAATCTGTTGCTACCTAGCTGATTACGCCATTTGCCGCAAGATGTTGCGTGCGTTGAAGCTTGACATCCTTAACCAGGCGAACGACTTAGATATGAGAGGATTTTATGATGACCCAAGCTGCAAAAACTACAATTGATAATGACGAAGTTGCTCGCTTTTCTGCGCTTGCAAATGAGTGGTGGAACCCGAAAGGAAAATTCCGCCCGCTTCATAAATTTAATCCGGTACGCCTAGAATACATTAAGGATAAAGTCTGTGCCAATTTTGACCGTGACCGGAAAGACCCGAATGCGTTTTCTGGTTTGCGTATTCTCGATATTGGTTGCGGTGGTGGATTGCTGTCAGAACCGATGGCTCGACTTGGGGCAGACGTGCTCGGGGCAGATGCGTCTGAGGTCAATATAGAAGTGGCGAAAATTCACGCGGCGCAATCTGGGTTGGATATAGATTATCGCGCTGTGCCATCTGAAAGTCTTGAATCAGATGGTGAAAAATTTGATGTGATATTGAATATGGAGGTTGTCGAACACGTAGCAGACGTGAACCTTTTCATGTCGTCTTGCGCCCGGATGGTGAAACCGGGTGGATTGATGTTTGTTGCGACAATCAACCGAACCATGAAAGCAAATGCATTGGCTATATTCATGGCGGAAAATGTTTTGCGCTGGCTACCGAAAGGGACCCACGAATATGAAAAACTTGTAAGACCGGAAGAACTGCAAGCCCCGTTAGGAGCCGAAGGCATGAACGTAATTGACCAAACTGGTGTCTTTTACAATGTTTTTCAGGATCGATGGAACAAATCGGGTGATATGGATGTCAATTATATGATATTGGCCAAGCGCGAACTTGCATAAAACATGTCAAATGATTTTGGGAAATCAAGTTGGAAAAAACGCTCAATATAATCGGCGGTGGTCTGGCCGGGTCCGAAGCCGCATGGCAGGCAGCAGAGCTTGGCATTAAAGTCCGGCTCACAGAAATGCGTCCGATGCGAGGAACTGCCGCGCATCAAACGGATCAACTGGCAGAACTTGTTTGCTCTAATTCGTTTCGTTCGGATGATGCGCAAACCAATGCGGTTGGTGTGCTGCATGCAGAAATGCGACTGGCAAATTCAATTATCATGCAATGCGGTGATCGGCATAAAGTGCCTGCAGGAAGTGCTCTTGCGGTCGATCGTGATGGCTTTTCACAAGCGGTCAGCGAAAAATTACGCAATCATAGCAATATTGAAATTGTCCGGGGGGAAATTTCTGCTCTTCCAGAGAAAGCTGATGGATTATCCATAATCGCTACCGGCCCCCTTACTGCGTCTTTGCTGGCACAGAACATTGCCCAAGCAACCGGTGAAGATGAACTTGCATTTTTTGACGCCATCGCACCGATTGTACACTTTGACACGATCGATTTTGACAAAGCCTGGTTTCAGTCGCGTTATGATAAAGTCGGCCCAGGCGGGACCGGTAAAGACTATATAAATTGCCCAATGGATGAGGCTCAATACAACACATTTATTGATGCGCTTTTATCAGGTGACAAAACCGAATTTAAGGAATGGGAGAACGTTCCTTATTTCGATGGATGTCTACCGATTGAGGTTATGGCGGAACGTGGCCGCGAAACGCTGCGTCATGGTCCAATGAAACCGATGGGGCTTACAAACTCTCACAACCCAGAAGAAAAGCCTTATGCGGTTGTGCAGTTGCGCCAGGATAATGCGCTTGGCACGCTGTATAATATTGTCGGTTTCCAAACCAAGTTGAAATATGGTGCGCAGGCTGAAATATTCCGAACTATTCCTGGGCTGGAATCAGCTGAATTTGCCCGATTGGGTGGCATTCATCGCAATACCTATTTGAACTCTCCAAAAGTACTGGATGAAACTTTGCGTTTGAAGGCAATGCCGCATATCCGCTTTGCCGGACAGATTACAGGTTGCGAAGGCTATGTCGAAAGTGCTGCAATTGGTATTCTTGCGGCCCGATTTGCTGCAGCAGAACTTAGTGACCAGGCAATTGAAATTCCTCCGATTACATCAGCAATCGGTGCACTATTGCATCATATCACTACCGGGCATGTCGCCTATGATGAAAGTGGGCAAAGCAACGAGAAATCCAAGCGCAGTTTCCAGCCGATGAATGTTAATTTCGGCCTTATGCCCCCACTCCCAGATGGTACTTTGAAAAAACCTGAGGGCGTAAAACGATGGCGCGGTAAAGACAAAACAATTGCCAAAAAGCAGGCGATGAGTGCGCGGGCCTTGACCGATTTCGCCCAATGGATAGTAGAATCTGGCCCTAGTAACCTGTCTGTTCATGCAGCATAATAAACCAGCTGACTAGTTTTATTAGGGGGTAACGTGTCCGGTTCTGCAAATCAGGCGTCAGACATGCAGGCAGATTATGTGATCGTTGGATCGGGATCTGCTGGGTCTGTTATGGCGGATCGACTTTCTGCTGACGGAAAACATTCAGTCATTGTTATCGAATATGGTGGCTCGGATATCGGCCCGTTTATTCAAATGCCTGCGGCACTTTCCTACCCGATGAACATGTCCAATTATGATTGGGGATACAAAACTGAGCCAGAGCCGCATTTGGATGGACGGCGAATGGCAGCACCGCGCGGCAAGGTGATTGGTGGATCATCTTCGATCAACGGAATGGTCTATGTTCGCGGCCATGCGGGTGATTTTGATCATTGGGAAGAGATTGGCGCCAAGGGTTGGTCCTATGCAGACGTTCTACCTTACTTCAAACGTATGGAAACGTCTCACGGTGGCGAAGAAGGCTCACGCGGAACTGATGGCCCGTTGCATATCACACGCGGTGAAATGAAACGGCCGTTGTTTGATGCCTTTATCAAAGCAGGAGAACAAGCAGGATTTGGCGTTACTGCGGATTACAACGGGCTGAGGCAGGAAGGCTTTGGTGCCTTTGAACGTACGGTGTGGAACGGACGGCGATGGTCTGCTGCCAATGCCTATCTCAAACCCGCTCTTAAAAGGGCTAACTTAACCGTTGTGCGCGGCCTTGCAGAACGTGTCCGGTTCATTGGCAAGCAGGCCACCGGTGTTGAAATTGTCAAACGGGACACAAACCAGTTCATTCGGGCAAACAAGGAAGTCATACTGGCAGCTTCTGCATTCAATTCGCCAAAATTACTTATGCTATCGGGCATTGGCCCGGCAAAACATCTGCGCGAACACGGGATAGACGTTGTGGCAAACCGGCCTGGTGTGGGATCCAATCTGATGGATCACCTTGAACTTTACATACAGCAGGAATGCACCCAACCGGTATCGCTTTACTCGCGACTTAATCTTTTCTCAAAAGCAATGATTGGGCTTGAATGGCTTTTGTTTAAAACCGGCGACGGTGCGACCAATCATTTTGAGGCATGTGCATTTGTACGCTCTAAAGCCGGCATACGCTATCCGGATATTCAGTTTCACTTTTTACCCGTGGCAATCCGATATGATGGAACATCACCTGTAAACGCACACGGATTTCAGGCACATGTCGGGCCGATGCGGTCCAAATCACGAGGTGAAGTACGCCTGAAATCTTCAGACCCAAAAGCCGATCCATCAATCCTGTTCAATTATATGAGCGAGGAGGAAGATTGGGCAGAGTTTCGTCATAGTATTCGCCTGGCCCGCGAAATTTTTTCGCAACCCGCATTTGATCAGTATCGTGGTGAGGAAATTGCACCGGGTTATGCAGTTCAATCCGATGAAGAACTGAATGCATTTATCCGGGAAGAGGCAGAGAGCGCCTATCACCCGTGCGGCACATGTAAGATGGGCGATGAAAAAGACCCAATGTCAGTGGTAGACCCGGAATGTAATGTGATCGGTGTTAAAGGTTTGCGGGTAGCAGATTCGTCGATTTTTCCACGCATCACCAATGGAAACCTGAACGGGCCGTCCATCATGGTGGGAGAGAAAGCTTCCGATCATATTTTAGGGCGTGATACCCTCCCCCGCTCCAATCAGGAGCCCTGGTTCAATCCAGACTGGAAAACGACAGATCGACTCGCCTGATTTTTGTCGTTCGCGTAAAAAGGGCGCCACCAGGACGCCCTTGAAAAATCAGCCGGTGTAAGTGCTTACTTGGCTTTTTTGCTTTCAATCTGTTTGACAGTTTTCCCGATAGAAACTTTGCGAGGTTTCATCGCCTCAGGTATTTCGCGTCTAAGATCAATGTGCAGCAAACCGTTTTCTAAGGCAGCACCGTTGACTTCAACATGATCAGCAAGCTGGAAGCGGCGTTCGAATGAGCGCGCAGCAATACCACGGAACAATACTTCGTTTTGCCCCTCTTCGTCCTCAGATTTCTCAGCGGTGACAGTTAAAGCGTTCTGCTTTGCTTCAATTGAGATTTCATCTTCAGTAAAACCTGCGACAGCCATCGTAATACGATAATCGTCTTCGCCTGTCCGCTCGATATTATAGGGCGGGTAGGATTGGGTATTTTCACCCTTAGACATATCATCCAGAAGTGAAAACAGGCGGTCAAAACCTACGGTGGAACGGAATAGGGGTGAATAATCAATAGCACGCATAATATGTCCTCCTTAAAGCGACGTTTGCGTTGTGGGCTTTACAGAGCCCCGAAAGTTTGAGCCTCTCCCTTTCGGGCAAAAGCTTTTTGCAGGACCCGGCTGGCGTCCTGACTAAGATTTGGTTATTGAGAGATGCCGTTTCAAGAGGATGAGGGAAGCTGTGACTCTACCATTAAAAAATCCGGATTATTGTCCGATGCCAGGATATCCTGACGCCGGCGTTTTGGAGGTCGAAGATGCGGTTAGGCTGCGATACGCACATTGGCGCAATGAACACTATCTCGGCAATGGAACCGTTTTGCTTCTGCAAGGGCGCAGTGAATATATTGAAAAACAGTATGAAACGATTTCCGACCTTCTGAAATTAGGGTTTGATGTGATTGCATTTGACTGGCGCGGACATGGCGGATCAAGTCGCGTTTCTACCAACTCGAATATTGGATATGTTGATGACTTCCAAGATTATGTGACCGACTTAAACGCTATTCTCGATCAAATTTTGCTACCTGAAGCGCGTGCGCCGTTTTCGATAATTGCTCATTCCACTGGCGCCCTTGTTTCTTTACTTGCTGGTCCCAGCTTACAAAATCGCATCGAACGCATGGTTTTCAGCGCTCCATTTTTAGGTATCGGCAAGCAGCCAATTCGACCTTCGAGCGTTCGATCACTCTCAGGCCTACTAATTTCAATTGGACTGGGGGAAACTCTGATGACGGGCCGAAATCCGCAAAACTCGGCAAAGACAGTCAATGATAGCAATCATACATCGGATGAAATCCGGTTTAAACGTAATCGCCAATTCGAAGCCGAGTTTCCAGAGCTTGTTGTTGGAGGCGCTTCTGCCGCATGGGTTCACGCCGCGTGCCGGGCCATGGATGTTGTCAAGGACCCGGATTTTCATACCGAAACGCGTGTTCCGATCTTGATGATTACAGCTGGCAAGGATATCATTGTAGACAATCGGGAAACAGAAATCTTGTCGCGACAGATGCGTGCGGCCCACTTGATTTCGATACCAGGTTGCAGACATGAGATTTTGCAGGAGCACGACTATTACCGCGGTCAGTTTTTTAGTGCCATGGCGTCTTTTTTGCCAGCCGGCAATGCAAAAGCAAAAACCGTCGCAACAGACGATCAAAAGTCGCCGACTCAACCAGTGATGAGCGTCAATGCTTCATGATGAAGTTGCGGGTTTGCGCTTGCAAGTACGCGTCCGCCATTCGTAATAGGATCGCCATTCCAATCAGAAATGACACCCCCTGCCTGCTCAACAATCGGTATGAGCGCAGCAATATCATAAAATTGTAATCCAGACTCAATCACCATCCCGATATGTCCTGAAGCAAGCATGCAATAGGCATAGCAATCAGTGCCAAAGCGTGTCAGGCGACATCGATCAGAAACTTTGTCAAATACCCGCTTTTCCGAGGTCGAGAAAAGCTCTGGCGCAGTGGACATTAATATCGTGTTGGAAAGCACCTTGTCCGAATTCGTAGTCAGTTCAATCACCTGCCCTTTATGGTGCAATTGAGTTCCTGTACCAGCGCAGATATATCGCTCATCCGTGAAAGGTTGGAACATCATTCCGGCAATGGGGCTATTGTTTCTGCATAGGCCAACCAAGGTGCCCCAAACCGGAAGCCCAGCCACAAAAGCGCGGGTTCCGTCCACCGGATCAATAATCCATTTATATTCTGCGTTTACGCGGACGTCGGGAAATTCCTCGCCAATAATACCATGATCAGGGAAATGCTGTTCAATACAGGTGCGGATTGTCTTTTCAGCCTCACGATCTGCCTGCGTTACCGGGTCAAAGCCACCGTCTTGCTTATTGTCTACCTGTATGCCGACGCGAAACCGCGGTAACGTTTCGCGCGCTGAAACATCACACAATTCGTGAAAAAAAGAAGTTAGGGTTTTGTTGCTAATCATTCGGCAGCGAGCGGTTGATTTCCCTGCAGATCAGACCAATCAAGCTCCAGAAATAACTCGAAAAATTCTCCAATATCACTGCTTAGCTTATTGAAGCCTTCTGATTCCCGGATCATTATTTCATCCATATACAATGACCGGTTGATTTCAATTTGCAGGGCATGCAATCCGTTAAACGGTCTTCCGTAATGCTCAGTTATGAAACCACCTGCATAAGGGCGATTGACTTCTGTGCGATATCCCAACTGTTCAAACGCAGCTCTGGCTTGATAGACAATTTTTGGCGAGCAAGAACTGCCAAACCGGTCCCCCAGAACGATGTCTGCCCGCCCGTATTTCTCGGTGACTGTGCGTGTTGATGGCATTGAATGAAAATCAAGCAAAATTGCCAGGCCAAATTTTAAATGAGTCTGAGCAAGAATATGCCTCAGCTTGTCATGATAGGGCTTATAAATTTGCTCAACTCTTTCCAAGGCGTCTGAGACCGGCAAACGCTCCGCATAAATATTTTCTCCTTCGGCAACAATTTTTGGAACTGTTCCCAACCCGCTTGAAACCCGAATGGATCGTGTATTTACGTAATCCGGCAATTTATGATCGAACATGGCCGGGTCAAGTTCAAACGGTTCGCGGTTTACATCCAGATAGGCCCTTGGATAGTTTGCACTTAACAGTGGAAAACCGCAATCAACTGCACTTTTCACCAGCTCATCAACCAGAAAATCTTCAGATCGCCGGATAGATTGATTATTCAATCGAGACTGCTGAACAAACTCTTTTGAATAGAATCGCCCACTATGTGGCGAGTTCACTACAATAGGTGCTAACTGGCTTGCCGGTTGGCTAAGATTATAAGAAACAGGTACTGGATTGGCCAAAATTGAAGCCGCCTCGCCTTTGATTGCTATCTGCCTAAAATATTTAGTAAATTTCCGAAAATTGCAACACCGCACAATGCAGTTCTTTCAGATAAGAAACCGCTGATAATTTTCGCACTTGTGCAATAATCGGATTATGCCATTATTTATTGAATATTTACCGTTCGATGAAATTCTGCGCCGAAATGCACTCTCAGGGAAACCGGTCTAAATGATGACTAAGATACTTCTGGCAGAAGACGATAACGATATGCGCCGCTTTTTAGTGAAAGCACTTGATAAGGCGGGCTATGATGTAGTTGCATATGACAATGGCGCCAGCGCCTATGATCGATTGCGCGAAGAACCGTTTACGCTTTTGCTCACGGATATTGTAATGCCTGAAATGGACGGGATCGAACTTGCACGACGGGCAACCGAGATTGATCCAGACATGAAAGTGATGTTCATTACCGGATTTGCAGCAGTGGCGCTTAATCCAGACTCGCAAGCGCCAAAAGATGCAAAAGTTTTGTCAAAGCCGTTCCATCTGCGTGATCTGGTATCTGAAGTTGAAAAAATGCTGGCAGCTGCCTGACACAACTTACGATCCAATCCGTTTTTGCATTGCGTTGCCAAAAGCTGGAAACCTCTATTGACCATGATTAAGACTTGTGGTGTATGCACCGGGCATTCGGCGAGAATTTATTCGTCAAATGGGCGATTAGCTCAGCGGGAGAGCACTACATTGACATTGTAGGGGTCACTGGTTCAATCCCAGTATCGCCCACCATTAAAATCAAAGACTTAGCGAAAATTCTGTAGAGTGCATTTGCCCAAATTTCAATTTTGGGCACATATTGGGCACAAAATTGTAATTGTAATTGTTCAAGCCTGGAATTGGGTAACCTTTTGGGGGCAAGCGGTCGTTCGGACTATTGGTTAAAAGTAGCCGATACTGAATATGTAGACATTCACTTTTAGAAGCGCGGAAGCTTTAGGTAGATACTTGTGATGTCCAATCTCGAATGTAAGTACCTAGCCTAGCAATGTCTCTGGGCTCCAATGTGCCACTGTGCATAATAACGTTCCTTGATCTTTCAATAACTTCGATTACACCGGCCGCCCATTCCATATCATGAATAAATGGATCAAAATGCTGCTGATTGTTTCGAATAATATTTAAGAGGTTTGGCAACATCGTATAATTTATAGGATCATCGCCTCGCTGAGCATGCCAACGAACCTTTTCTTCAGCTTCGCGCCTAGTCTCAGCGGCATCTCTTATTTTTTTTGATACACAACTTACCCACCAGTTTTCTCCCACCTCATCAAGCAGGGTGGATGTTATCAGTTCCCTTACCGAATTCTCAAATGCCGCAACGGCAGTGTATACGGTAGCCATTGCTCTAGCG
>JBCCBE010000084.1:0-14953 GCA_039814425.1 Pseudomonadota bacterium | reverse complement strand
GTTTTGTAATCGCACGAATATTGAATTCGGCATAATTAATCTCGTCTGCACTTAAGCTGGTTTCATCCCAGAATCAAGAAATCGCGGCAATCAGTTTGGCTCATTAGCAGAATTCTTCCCATATTCTTTGAATTTTCGCGTTCCGGACCCATTCAAAACCCAAATTAAGGCGCGTTCCCCCGGTTAATAATGGTTTGAGCGTGTTACTAACGCTCTTCTTTCACAATGGAATAGGCATAAATGGCAAGCGCAGACCAAATTATAATGAATGCGAAAAGTTGTACGGTCTGAAGTGGTTCTTTAAAGACAAAGATACTGATCAGGAAGATCATGGTCGGGACCATAAACTGCATCAGACCGACCGATGAAAGCTTGAGCCGCTTAGTACCGAAGGCAAACAGAATGAGCGGGATAGCTGTTGCCGGACCCGCAAGAACGAGCAGCAAGAAGTTTGTGGGAGACGAAAACAGTTCTGAAGTTCCCTGCACCTCAAGCCAAACCAGATATCCAAATGCGAACGGAAAGATCAGGAGTATCTCGATTAAAAAGCCCTGGGACGGGCCAACATCGATTGTTTTTCGTATCAGGCCGTACAACCCAAAAGTGACGGCTAGGGACACACTGATCCAGGGAAATGCTCCACCAACAATCGTCAACATCAAAACTGCGGTTGCGGCTAGCGCAATTGCGATCAACTGCAGCCGATTAAATCGATCTCCCAGAAAGACGAACGCAAGCAGCACCGTGATGAGTGGATTTATGTAATAGGCAAGCGCTGTTTCCAGTGTGCGTTCGACGGTGATTGCCCAGATGAACAATCCCCAATTGAAAGAAACCAGAGCAGAAGTCGAAAATAACAATCCGACTTTCCGTGGTGATTTTAATGTGGGAGCGATATCACCGGTCCGCCCTAGCGCCCATAATACTAACCCAGCTACCGGCAAAGACCAGATCGCACGGTGGGCAGTCACTTCCACAGGGTCAAGATGAGCTGTTTCTTTCCAGAAAAGCGGCAGCAAACCCCAGATGAAATAGGCAGTGAATGTAAAGATGAAGCCATAATAGGCAGTATCTTTTTTCAAGCTTATACTGCTTTCATGAGTTTATAATTCACCGAGTCTATCAAAGCCTGGAACGAAGCATCGATGATGTTGTCTGAAACACCAACGGTGGTCCAGCGAGCGCCTTCTCCATCCATCGAGTCTATCAATACGCGCGTAATAGCCTCAGTACCGCCATTCAAAATACGCACCTTGTAATCTACCAATTCTAGATCGGCGATTAAGTCCTGATATTTTCCAAGGTCTTTGCGCAACGCTTTATCAAGCGCGTTAACCGGGCCAAACCCTTCTGCAACGGAAAACAGACTTTCGCCATCGATATTGAGCCTCACGACCGCTTCGGAAATAGTAACAACCTCTCCGATTGCGTTAAACCTGCGCTCAACCAAACAACGGAATGAGTCAACCTTGAAGAACTGCGGCACGGAGCCAAGCTTTCGCCGTGCTAAAAGTTCAAAGCTTGCATCTGCTGCTTCGTAGGCATAACCAGCCGCTTCACGTTCTTTGACGATTGAGATCAACGCATCGAGATTAGGATCGTTCTTATCAACCTTCACCCCTCGCCGCGCTAATTCGTTTAGGAAATTTGATTTACCACCCTGGTCTGACACCATGACCCGGCGATTGTTACCTACCCATTCCGGCTTGATGTGTTCGTATGTTTCAGGTTCTTTCAAAAGGGCAGAGGCATGAATGCCAGCCTTTGTCGCAAAGGCAGACGATCCGACATAGGGCGCCTGTGTATCTGGTGCGCGATTTAACAGCTCATCAAACCGGTGAGAAACGCGCGAAAGGTCAGCAAGCTTATCTTCGCCCACACTGATTTCAAATCTGTCTGAGTAATCCGGTTTGAGCGCAAGTGTTGGGATGATCGATACAAGATTTGCGTTTCCGCATCGCTCGCCAATCCCGTTTAGTGTGCCTTGTATCTGGCGCACCCCGGCGCGAACAGCCGCGAGAGAATTTGCAACCGCATTGCCCGTATCATCATGGGCATGGATGCCAAGATTTTCACCGGGAATGTGTTCCGCAACTACCCCAACAATTGTTTCAACTTCTTGAGGCAGTGTGCCGCCATTAGTATCACACAGGACCACCCAGCGCGCACCGCTTTCAAAAGCTGTTTTCGCACATGAAAGAGCGTAGTCCGGATTGGCCTTGTACCCATCAAAGAAATGCTCGCAATCAACCATTACTTCGCGGCCAGCCGCACAGGCGGTTTTTACAGAGTCTGATATGCTGTCCAGATTTTCATCATTGGTGCATCCAAGCGCCACTTTAACATGATAATCCCAAGATTTTGCCACATAACAAATTGCATCTGTTTCGGATTGCAGCAGCGCCGCGATACCGGGATCATTGGAAGCGGATATACCCGCACGCTTGGTCATGCCGAAAGCAACGAAACTTGCATATTGTGTGCGCTTTTGGGATAAAAATTCCGTGTCCGTGGGGTTAGCGCCCGGATACCCGCCTTCGACATAATCCAAACCCAGATCATCCAGCATGCCAGCAATTACGATTTTGTCCTGAACAGAAAAATCAACGCCCGGTGTCTGCTGGCCATCGCGCAATGTGGTGTCGAATAGATAGAGGCGTTCTTTCACCGCTTCACCTCCCAGGTCGTAACCCGTTCACCGGTTTCTGAATCTTTTGAATCCTTTAGCTGAATTCCCTGCGCTAAAAGTTCATCGCGTATTTGATCGGCTTCTGCGAAGTTTTTAGCGTTGAGGCACTCAAGGCGCTGCTTTACTTTTGCGTCAATTTGATCCTCACTGACATCAGCGCTTGAACGCAGCTTGCCCTCCCATTCTTCCGATGAAAGAAGTAGCGTTCCCAGCAGTTGGCCGTCGGCTTTCAACGTGCGGCAAAATTCTGCACCCTGATCTTTAATACCGCTCAGACGCTTGTATAAATGTTGGATAGCAGCAGCCGTGTTGAAATCATCTGCCAGTAGCTTTACAAATTCATCGCTCGGATTACCGGCTTCTAATGAGGTTGATCCCAGAGCATGGAGTTGATGCGTAATAGCGGCTGCCTCCTCAAGCCGTTTCACCGAGAAATCAATCGGCTCGCGATAATGCGTCATTAACATCGCAAGGCGCAGGACTTCGCCCGGCCATTTGCGTCCGCCAAATTTCTCTGTGTGCAGGAGGTCGTAGATTGTCACAAAGTTTCCGTCGGACTTTGACATCTTCTTGCCTTCGACCTGAAGGTAGCCGTTGTGCATCCAGATATTCGCCATTTTGTCTGTGCCATGCGCGCAGCAGGATTGGGCAATCTCGTTCTCATGGTGCGGAAATATCAGATCCAGTCCGCCGCCGTGAATGTCAAAGGTTTCCCCCAGATGATGTTTGGACATGACCGAACATTCAATATGCCATCCGGGACGACCATGAATCATTTCGCCATTAAAGACGCCCTCCCAACCCGGTTCATTTTCGCCAGACTCTTTCCAAAGCACAAAATCACCAGCATTTTCTTTATGAGCTTCAACGGCGATGCGCGCGCCTGCCTGCTGGTCTTCAAGCTTACGGTTTGAAAGCTGCCCGTACTGCCTCATAGACTGCACCCGAAACAAGACTTCCCTACCCTGTTCGCCCTGAACCAGATAGGCGTGATCCTTGTCCAGAAGCGTCTGGATCATGGATACCATGCCCTCAATATGTTCAGTTGCACGCGGTTCCTTGGTTGGTTCTAAACAACCCAACGCCCTGACATCTTCATGAAACTGGTTTGCGGTTTTTTCTGTTACGTTCCGGATCGCTTCATTCAGCGGCAGATTGGGATAATCACGCAAAGCACGCGCGTTGATTTTGTCATCCACGTCCGTAATATTTCGGACATAGGTTACTTTGTCTTCATCGTATAAATGGCGCAACAATCGAAACAGCACGTCGAATACAATAACCGGTCGAGCATTTCCGATATGTGCAAAGTCATAAACGGTCGGCCCACACACATACATCCGAACGTTATCTGGATCGATCGGTACAAATACCTCTTTTTGTCGGGTAAGTGTGTTATAAAGCTTCAGGTCTGTCATAGCGATATCCATGCGCGTGTTACCCGCGGCCCGGAACGTTCAGCTGAATTTGGAAAAAGAACGACCAGACCGACGGTTAGTCAGCCAATAATGTCCTTGATTATACAAATTGCTTTTTGCAGCATTTGGGCGGTCGTTTTCATAAAGCCCTTATTGCAGATAAACAGATCAGGTCAAGCAAATAACGGCCAAAGTAGAGAAATCGCTATAGCCACCATTACAAAAGCAATGAAACAATCCAGTAACTGCCATGCGCGCTGTTTTTGAAAAAACGGAGCTAATAGCCTGGCGCCATAGCCCAATCCAAAAAACCAGACAAATGAGGCAAGCATAGCGCCGATAGCGTAATTCAGTCTCTGTGTTCCTTCAAATGACGTGGAAAGGCTGCCAACCAGCAAGACCGTATCAAGATAAACATGGGGGTTGAGCCAGGTAAGTGCGAGACAGGTTGCAAGGGCTGAGGCTAGGCCCACATTTGCACTGCCCGCTAGTTCCATTTTTTGCGGGTTTATGGCACGGCGCACGGCAATCCAAGCATACCAGAGCAGGAAGGCTCCCCCTCCGATACGGATTGCTAAAAGCAGGCTTGTCGATTGCTCAATGATAACGCCAAGACCTGCGACACCGGCAGCAATTAAGAGGGCATCAGAAACGGCACAGGCCAAACACAGAATAAAGACGTGTTGGCGCAGCAAACCCTGGCGCAGAATGAACGCGTTTTGCGCACCAATTGCGATGATCAGGGATGCACCAAGAAAGAAGCCGGTGAAAAACGATGGAAGCATCAGGCTAAAACTCAAAGGTTACAAAACACCGATATTCGGTAAATTCCGCATTGATTAACAGTTCCAGATCCTAAAACAAATCCATTTGCCCAGTATCGGGTTTTTCTTTGGTTTGCTTTGGCTTTGCTACAGCTGGCTCTGCTGTTCCGGGAACTTGCACTTCCGGGCCAGTGTTGGCAACTTTGTTAACCCGGTCACTGACGGCAATTGCTTCGAAAAACCCGTCTTCGATCGGCTGCATTAAATTTGCCACGTCGCGCGGCTCTTGCGTTTTGCAATCAAGCCATCGGTCAAAATCTTCAGGTTTGATCACAACAGGCATTCGGTGGTGTATGTTACCGATCTGATCATTCGACTGGGTTGTGAGAATACATCCGGTATCAATCTCTGTGCCGTCTTTACCCATCCAGGTTTCAACAAGACCAGCAAAGCAAATCGTCTTTTGATCCCGAGGTGAAATCCAATAGGCTTGTTTGGGTTGCTTCTTGTCAGCAGGTCGATGCCATTCGTAAAAACCGGATGCAGGAATTAGAACGCGGCGGTGGCGCATAGCCGTCTTGAAAGATGCCTTTGTGCTGGCGGTTTCGCTTCTAGCATTGATCAGCAGGGTAAAGTCATTTGGATCTTTAACCCAATGGGGAATAAGTCCCCATCGCACAAGCATGCCCTGACGGTCTCCTAACGCTCCTATCCCGACAGTCAAAATGGGTTGCGTCGGTGCGATATTGTAACGGGCTGGAAAATGGCCAAATTCCAGCACTCCGAAAAGTTCCTGTAATTCCTCAGGTTCCGCGGTAAGAGAAAATCTGCCGCACATTTACAAATTCCGGTTCATGTATTGATTCAACCTGTTATACATTAGATTCAGTAAAATCATAACAAGCATCTGATATCAAAGGAATGTTTTAATGGCACATTGGCCTAGAACCGGTGCAAGTGTTCTCGTCATTCAAGACCACACTGTCCTGCTGGCCAAACGCGGAAAAGACCCCTTTAAAGGATACTGGTCCTTGCCAGGCGGCAGTCAAGAAGCCGGGGAAACATTGCTTGAGTGCGCTTTACGCGAACTAAGAGAAGAAACTGCAATAGTTGCGGAACTGGCTGAATTTATCACAGTTCGGGATCGGATTAATCGGCATGAAGATGGTACGCTTTCGCATCACTTTGTGCTGGCTACCTATTTGGTCCGTGACTTTTCGGGTCAGCCGGTTGCGGGTGATGACGCTGAAGAAATCGGTTGGTTTGAACCTTCACAATTCGACCAGGTTAGACTGACACCGGATACTTCTGAGTTTGTAATCGCAACTCTAAATCGCTATGCATAACAAAAATGAAACAGGTACAGATATCTCGTGAAGTCTTTCCTTCGGTTCCTTTGTTTGGCGATGTTGATGATTGCGCTCATTCCAGATGTTGCAAGACCTGCGCTATCACAAGAAAATTCGGCAGAGCAAAGCGAAGAAGCCACGCCAAAATTTTTGCCACCTGCATATGAAGCACAAATGATGCGACTTGCCGAAATACTGGGAGCGCTGCATTACCTACGCGATCTTTGCAAAGCAGATGAAGATCAATTATGGCGCGAACAAATGCAGCAATTAATTGAAATGGAAGACCCCTCAGAGGTTAGAAAAGCGCAACTCACTGCACGGTTTAACCAGGGTTTTCGTGGCTTTAGAGAGATTTATCGTGAATGCACTGATTCAGCGATTGAAGCGAATAACCGCTATATTACCGAAGGTGGGAAGATATCAGCTGAGATACCTTCACGCTATGGACGTTAACCATAGGTTAATTCCGTTAAGGAATGGGATTGATAGGAACGACCTTTTGGCATTATCTTCCACTTAAAAAATATGGGTGGAATAGTGTTGGGCGACAAAAGATCTCGGGACAAACTTACCGTTCTGATCGAACGGGAAAAACGTGCCTATACTCAAGAAACATTCAATGAAGTTTGGGACGATCTTCGCAAAGAAGATATCGAGCCCGCGTTCATAGCAGAAATTTTCATTCACGATACATTGCGCCGCCTTGCTGAGGAGCACGGCAACGATAAGGTTTCCAAAATGCTGTCTCATTTCAACGAACTTAACGAAATGGGCGTTATTGTTTCTGAGCGCACGATTCAATAAATACTTGCTTGCTGTAGCATTTTTTCTTTGTTCCCGAGCCGATTGCCCGTAAACTGACAAGGAACCGAAATTTGGTGCGATGTCGAAGCTTAGCTTTATTGTTATAATATCGTTCATGTTGCTTTTTCCGTCCTTCGCTGGACCGAAAGATCAAGCCGATGTCCCTGCTACAAAGTCAGAAACACCAGAAACTGCTCCAATCCAACCTGAGCTTTACACAGAAGAAGAACTTGAACCTGTAAAACCTTCCTCTGATGAAACCGGGGGTACGGAAGAAGCCAGCCTGCCTGATTCAGAAATCTCCTACGATCTGGAAGAGCTCCCGTTCTCTACACGTCGTATGCGCGAATTGATTTTGGAAGCAACTCAAAGCGGGGATATAGAAAAATTGCGTCCGTATCTGGGAATTGGCCAGAACATGACCCAATTGTCCCTTGGTAGTGAGGTGGAGGACCCAATTGAGTTTTTGAAAAGTCAGTCTGGCGATGAACAGGGCCATGAAATCTTGGCAATCCTGGAAGAGGTGCTGGAAGCTGGATATGCGCGTTTTGATGCTGGTACAGAACGCGAGACTTTTATCTGGCCATATTTCTTTGCGCTTCCAATTGAAGAACTGACAGAACGCCAGCGTGTTGAACTGTTCAGGATAGCAACCTATGGAGACTATCAAGATATGGTAGATTTTGGCGGCTATATATTCTACCGAGTAGGAATTTCACCAACTGGGCGCTGGCAGTTTTTTGTCGCTGGAGATTAAGTATGTTCCTTCAAGCACTACCGAATAGAAGTTTTTTGCGGGTAAACGGAGATGATGCCGAGGCGTTTTTAGATGGAATACTGTCCTGCACGGTTTTGGGCCTGAACACCCAGGAAGCAAAGTTTGGTGCACTACTGACGCCTCAAGGTAAAATTTTATTTGATTTTTTCCTGATCAAAGAAGCAGATGGATTTTTGCTTGATGTCAATCAGGAGCTTGCCGCAGACTTTCTCAAGCGCTTAATGTTTTATAGACTGCGCGCCAAAGTTGATCTCACACCCGTTGATAATATATCGGTTATCGTCTCTTCCCACGTCCCAGATGGTCACGACGGCATGGCTATCCAGGATCCAAGGCATCCAGATTTGGGATATCGGCTCTATTCAAATACGTCAGATGTATCGAATTCCGGGAGCTATCTGGCCCAACGAATTCAACTTGGTATCCCGGAGGGTGACACAGATTTTGCCTATGGCAATGCCTATCCTCACGAAACTCTGATGGATCAGTTTGCAGGTGTTGATTTCAAGAAGGGCTGCTATGTGGGTCAGGAGGTTGTGTCACGCATGCAGCATCGTGGTACGGCTAAAAAGCGGGTAGCGCTGATCGAAGCAGAGACCGATTTACCGATAAAAGGCACACAAATTACAGCAGATGGAAAGCCTGCGGGGACGCTTGGAAGTGTTGATGGTGCTGCCGGTTTGGCAATTTTGCGCCTGGACAGAATTGCAGATGCTTCACAAGTGATGGCGGGTGATGTGGCAATCTCTGTAGAATTGCCAGATTGGGTGAATTTCGGATTTCCTGCTGAATGATTGAGGCTGACTTGAGAATTCCTATAGGATGCAATTGATGAAAGCGGGTAATAATTCCAGGGTTTGGCAACGAATGTTATCCGGACGGCGGCTTGATCTGATTGAACCATCACCGCTTGACGTAGAAATCGAAGACATCGCTCATGGGCTTGCTCGTGTTGCACGCTGGAATGGACAAACAACTGGCGATCACGCCTTCAGTGTCGCTCAACACAGCGTAATCGTATTGCAGATATTCAGAAAACAGCAGCCGAACGCGAGTGCCAGAGAAGCGCTTACTGCGCTTATTCATGACGGACCTGAATATGTCATTGGTGATATGATTTCGCCCTTCAAAACCGTATTGGGCGATGATTATAAAGCGGTGGAGGCGCGCCTTCAGGAAGCAATCCATGTACGTTATGAATTAGAACCGGTAACATCGGAAAGGTTAAAAACGCAGATTAAACGTGCTGATACCATAAGTGCTTATTTTGAAGCAACTGAACTGGCTGGGTTCTCGCTGGAAGAGGCAACAAAGTTCTTTGGCCGACCACGCGGCTTTACACCTGAAATGTTTGATCTCATACCCTGGCCGGCGGGTAAAGCTCAGGAGCAATTCCTGACGGTTTTCTACGAAATTGAGAAGACAAGGCACCCAAATGATTGATCCCAGTCGCATCGAGATCGGACTGAATGCTGCTATCGTAGCGATTTCAAAAGGCAATCCGGTCTTGCTGCGGACAGTCGATTCTGATCACGAAATCCCTGACGCCCTGCCTTACGGACGATTTGATCCGATGAACCACCGAACTATGGAAGAGGGTTTAAGGGAGCTTGCCGAAGCGCAAACCGGTCTTAGACCTGGCTACGTCGAACAATTATATACATTTGGCGACCGGGGCCGAATGCCAAGCCGAGGTGATGCGACACCACATGTGGTCTCGGTGGGGTATCTGGCGCTCACCCGTTTTACCCAAAACCATCAAGGAGCCTCCGATCGTAGCGAAGCGGGCTGGCGAAATTGGTATGATTATTTCCCATGGGAAGATTGGCGAATGGGAAGACCTACATTTCTTGATGAGGTTATCATTCCCACCCTCATCAACTGGGCAGAAAATAATGGCAAACACCTAATGCCGGTGCGGGGTATTGATCCTTACTCTCGCGTTCGTATCGCTTTTGGCATTGAAGACTTTACCTGGGACGACGAACTGGTTCTTGATCGATATGAACTGATGTATTCCGCAGGAATGGTAGCCGAAGCAGTAGCTGATAAACGCGCCACAGTTGTTTTGAATTCCTCAGTACCGGGTGTCTCTATGCGCCATGACCACCGCCGTATTCTGGCAACAGCGATTGCGCGGCTCCGTGGTAAACTGAAATACAGGCCAGTAATATTCGAACTGATGCCTGGGAGTTTTACGCTTTACGATTTGCAATTGACAGTTGAAAGCATATTTGGACGCAGCGTGCACAAGCAGAATTTTCGCAGATTGGTTGAGAATGCCCAACTGGTAGAACCAACTGGAGCGAGCCAGCATTCCACCGGGGGAAGACCTGCAGCACTGTTTCGATTTAGAAGTGAAATTCTTAAGGAACGCCCTGCTCCAGGACTACGGGTTGGACGTAGCTAACGAGCAAAAATATGCTCAGGAAATCTTGATATCCAGCCCAACGTCCAGCGTTGGTGCTGCCATGGTGATCTTGGATGTAGAGATATAATCGACACCAGTCTCAGCAATTTTCTGAATTGTTTCTATGTTGACGTTGCCGGATGCTTCCAGCTTAACTGCACCGTTATTGTCTTTTTGATTACGGGCAACCGCATCGCAAAGCATTTCATTGGTCATATTATCTAGCAAAACGACATCCGGCTTTTGTGTCAACGCTTCGTCAAACTGCTCTAGGGTATCTACTTCAACTTCGATTTTAACCAAATGGCCTGCGAATGCTTTGGCGCGTTCAATCGCTAGCCCCACACCGCCAGCAACCGCAATGTGATTATCTTTAATCAGGATTGCATCATCCAGGCCATAACGGTGATTAGACCCGCCACCGCATTTGACGGCATATTTGTCAAATGCTCTTAGGCCCGGAATGGTTTTCCGCGTACAACATACTTTCGCATTTGTATGCGCAATCATTCCAGAAAATACGCTGGTGTAGGTAGCAATTCCCGACATCCGCATCAGGAAATTGAGCGCTGTGCGTTCTGCAGATAAAATCGCACGCGCACTGCCGGAAATTTCAGCAATTGTATCGCCAGCACTTATCCGGTCGCCGTCAGACTTTTTGACGACTACGCTGGTTTTTGGATCCGTTGCGGCAAATGCTGCGGTAACGACGTGAAGACCGGATACAATGCCCGCTTCCCGCGCATTTATAACACAGTTGGCTATTGCACTTGCAGGAATGGTTGCATCGCTCGTGATGTCGCCAGCGCGTCCTAAATCTTCTTCCAAGGCGCGCTCTACTGCTGCCCTTATCAGGATCGGTGAAAGATGAGGCGCCATACCGTCATTCATTAGATTTTACCACTTCACCAGCATATTCATTTGCAGCTTCAAGGTTCATAAATGTCCTGCGCTTCCACCCATCGACGCGCTCTTTAAAGTCAGAACGTCGATGGCCACCGCGACTTTCTTCGCGTTTGTGAGCGGCAATTGCCATTAACTTGGCAGTCGTAACGGAATTCAAAAGCCTGGTGGAATGCGTTTCATCTTCCAATGCGCATATTGCCTTGATTGCGTTTTTAAGTCCTTCGGCATTTCTACTCACGCCTACCCATCGCGACATGATTGACCGGAGTTTGGTAAAGAGCTTGGTATTGGCATCCGCATCTTCAGGCAAAACGCTGCGTTCCAAAATCTGACTGGTCCGATGAATAGGAAAATGCTGGCTGACACTTTCAGCAATCCGGGCTGCAAAGACAACCGCCTCCAATAGCGAGTTTGATGCAAGCCGATTAGCACCGTGTGCTCCGGTTGAAGTAACTTCACCACAGGCATACAGACCATCAAGTGAGCTTCTTCCCTCAGCGTCGGTAAATACGCCGCCCATATGATAATGAGCTGCAGGAATTACCGGTATCAAGTCCTTTGCCGGATCAATACCCGCCTCTTGGCAATATCTGAACACCGTAGGGAATTCTTTTGACATATGAGCGCCGATTGCCTCACGAGCATCAAGCCAGGCACCCCTTCCCGCCTCTACTTCATCAAAGATAGCTTTGGCGACCACATCCCTTGGTGCAAGTTCCGCAAGTGGGTGGATTGCCTCCATAAACCGCTCACCATTGTCATTGACAAGTGTGCAACCTTCCCCTCTTAGCGCTTCGGTTGCTAAGGGTGCAGGATCTTTACCAACATTAATCGCGGTAGGATGGAATTGAACAAATTCAGGATCAGCAATTATCGCACCCGCTTTCGCTGCCATGCCTACTCCATCCCCACGGGCTTGCATTGGATTGGTGGTTACTTCGTAAAGATGACCGACCCCACCGGATGCCATGATGATCACGTCAGCACGCATTTCATAGCGGGTGGGAAGGGCTTCATCGGCCCTGTTTGCATAAAGACCGGACACACTTTTTCCGTCTGAAATTAGTTCTTCGACGGTAAATCCTTCTATCAATCGGATGGATGGAGTTTCACGGACAGCTTTTACCAAAGCCTCCATGATTGCCCGACCAGTCTGATCACCCTGAACTCCAACGACGCGACTTTCTGAGTGCGCGGCCTCTCGCGAGGCCAGCAATCGGCCCTCTAGATCCCGGTCGAAAGGTACGCCGAATGAAAGTAAGTCATGGATCCGATCATTTGCTTCGGAAGCCATCAAAGATGCGATTTGTTCATCAACCAGACCTGCACCGGCGGCGATTGTATCAGCAACGTGTTTTTCAACTGTATCGCCCGGAGACACTGCAACCGCAATGCCCGCTTGCGCCCAGGTAGAGGAAGCCCCCTTGCCGATGGATGCGGCGGTAATTATCGTCACCGGCCTAGGGGATAATTTAAGGGCACAGAAGAGCCCCGCTAATCCGCCACCTATGATGATGACGTCATCCACTCCATCATTAATGTGGTCTGGAAACAGATCCGGCTGCAAAGACATATATGATCAATCAGTTGAGTTTGACATTGACCATGCGTTCTACCGCATGACGAGCTCTTTCGGCCATTTCAGGTTCAATAAACACTTCATCGCGCATATAGATCAGACTATCGAGAATTTTTGGCAGAGTGATGCGTTTCATGTGCGGACACAAATTACAAGGCTTGATGAACTCAACGCCCACTGCTTCCTGCTCGATATTTGAAGCCATAGAGCATTCAGTCACCAAGAGAACTTTTGAGCCAGGCTTCTGATTTTTGGCATAACCGATCATGCCCGATGTAGAGCCGGTGAAATCTGCTACATCCACCACGTCTGTAGGACATTCCGGATGTGCCACAATCTGGATTGCTGGATCTGCCTCTTTATACGCCAGCAGTTCTTCCGCCGTAAACCGCTCATGAACTTCGCAATGACCTTTCCAAGTCAAAATTTTCTTAGATGTTTCTCGGGCAACATTTTGCGCCAAATATTCATCCGGTATCAGAAGTACGGTATCAGATTCAAAGCTCTCAACAATTCGCACCGCGTTCGAAGACGTACAGCAGATGTCACTTTCAGCCTTCACATCAGCAGATGTATTAACATAGGTGACAATTGGAACGCCGGGATTTGCTTCGCGTAACAGACGAACATCCTCACCTGTTATTGAATCAGCAAGCGAGCAGCCCGCCTTCATATCAGGGATCAATACAGTTTTCTCAGGGCTGAGAAGTTTAGACGTTTCCGCCATAAAGTGGACACCGCATTGCACAATGACTTGTGCATCAACCCTACCGGCTTCCTGAGCAAGTTGCAGAGAATCGCCAGCAAAATCCGCAATACAATGAAAGATTTCCGGCGTCTGATAATTATGCGCAAGAATAACTGCATTGCGTTCTTTTTTCAGCTTGTTGATCGCGTGGACATAAGGCGCATGGACCGGCCACTCAATCTCAGGGATATGATGTTTAACCTTTTCATACAGGTGCGCAGTTTCCTCGGCAACTTCTTGGGTAAAACTCAATTCCGGCATGTCAACTACGCCGTACCTCTGTGCTGCAGATTGCATTTCAAATGCACTATCTTTGCTTAGAATTGTTTGCTCGGAAATGGCCATATCACGCCTCCCTGACTTTATACTCAATATGAGTATAAATAGTTTAAAAGATTATGCTCGAAACGAGCAACACTTATATAGCAATTGAATAATGACGGTTCAAGTCAACTTATCGTTTTCACATCCTGTAATTTCAGAATGTGAAATCGAAATTTGCCGGAAATTCCTACATTTCCATGATTTCAACTACTTCGATTGTGCCACCAGGCAGGATGGGGCACTGCTTGGCAATAGCTACCGCTGCATCTATGTCCGTCACATTTACAATCGAGTATCCAGACAATGGATTGGAGCCACCATTATCCTCTACCCTGTCTGCATAAACCGTTTTTGAGAAACCTACCGGGTTTCCTCTATCATAGGCCACGTCTCCCATTCCATCTAACCAGTCTTTCCAACGTTGTATTTCCTGCATTCCTTCCGCGTCATCGTCCGGTCTTTTGCCGCCGTGATAAGCAAACATAAATCTAGGCATACCTATTTTTCCTTTTCAGAATTTCGCATTGATTTACTCAACTAATTGGTTTACTAAAACCATAAATTAGTAATAGTCAACCATATTGTTGAGTAATATGTCATATTCTCTAGACCAAACCTTCGCAGCCTTAGGCGATCCGACAAGGCGAATGATCGTTGAAACCCTTTCTGCTGGTGAAACACGGTTATCGGATTTAGCCGAACCGTTTGAGATGTCTCAAACTGCTGTTTCCAAACATGTGCGTATTCTAAGTGATGCGGGCCTTGTGGAGGTCGAAAAACGAGGGCGCACCCGCTATTGCCGGTTGGAAGCAGCACCAATGAAAGCTGCCAATGAATGGCTTTCAGATTATCAAAAATTCTGGACTAACCAGTTCGATAATCTTGGCAGCTTTCTTGTCACAAAGGGAGATGATGAATGAACTTCATGCAATCAAATCGGGGATCAGAACCTATTCTTGTAGAAGGGTATTTTGCAGCGCCGGTACACAAGGTTTTCGATGCTTGGACAAAATCAGACCACATTAAACAATGGTTTGGTCTAGGGTCTGGACTCATAACCAAAACAAACCGTTGCCGCGAGGGCGATGGCAGACATAAAGATTATGGGGCATCTGTCATAGCGGGTCGAGACCCTCCGCCAGTCCTTCAACCGACCGAACATGTTCTCAATCTTGTGGCGG
>JBCCBE010000158.1:0-3108 GCA_039814425.1 Pseudomonadota bacterium | reverse complement strand
ATTTACCCTTGCTCAAGCCAGTCGTTTTGCAGGAATGCACCGTGTTGCTTTTCAACATCTACTCGCTAGCCGCCAGATCCCAGTACATTACGGAGTTGAAGATTTTGAGCAGGACATTCAAAATCTCCGAGAGATGGGTAGATTGTGATTGTTGTTAGTGACACATCACCTATCAATAATCTCGCCGCAATCAATCACCTCCATCTTCTTCATCAACTGTATGGAACGGTTTTTATATCCGAAGCCGTTTATCGAGAATTAACTGACCCCAATTTTCCTGTTGCCGGTGCGACTGAAGTACAAACCTTTGACTGGATTCAAATTCGTACTGTTAGCGATTGTGCTACCGCACAGGCTAACGCCAACGCACCCTTGTCGAAGCGCTGACCAGCGAACTGGATTTTGGAGAAGCAGAAGCGATCGCGCTGGCTGTCGAGATGCAAGCTGATCAAGTTTTGATGGACGAACGCCGAGGTCGGTTGATTGCAAGCAGGCTGAATCTTCGCTACACAGGTATCCTTGGAATCTTAGTTGAAGCGAAAAATAAAGGCTTGATCGTTAAGGTGAAAATGCTATTGGATGTGTTGATTAACGAAGCTGGATTTTGGGTCTCAGAACCTTTGTATAAGAGTGTTTTACAACTTGTCGACGAGATCGAACTGCCTGAATCTTCTGGGTAACTGGTAAGAGTTACGAATGTTTTACAGACAATATAGAGCTAGCTAACGGCGAAGCTCAGCGATAGCAAAGAACTGGAAACGACGCAAAATTTGTTGTGGTTTGTCCGTGCATTCGAATCGCTAGAATGTGCGATCGCGGTGCTGCATAAGGTGCAGTCCACCCGCTTACCCGGCACTTTGGATCAAGCGGAAGAATATGGGGACGCTGTAAGTAGAGACAATTAGATCGTTTTTGATTTCCGCAGTTGTCTAGAGGAAAACGGGAAGGGACGTTAACGGTAAAGTTCAGCAGCGGTAGACAGTCTCGAACGCATAATCAGTTACTTTCATCCGTCCGCTGCCGTAGAATGTTGGGCAGTGGGCTCCCAAATCTTTTTACCCGAACCAACCGTTCCAGGAAATTGCCAACCCATTTGAGTAACGGTATTGATAACTGCACATATCAGATTGACTGCATGTTGCTGTACCTGGTCAATGAATTGTCGATCCATTGCGGTATCAACAACATGCTTCTGGCGATTCACAAACAATGGCATTGAAACGCCGCTTGCATTCGGCAGCCTCCATGATCCATGACAAAGAATATTCCTCATTTTTGATGCTTGTCGTAAATCACCTAGAAGCTCATCGAGATTTTCTATTACGACATCCGGATTGTCTTTCACTGCCTTTCCATAGACATCAATCAGATTTCCCAAAGGGTCAATAAGAGCACGTTCCAGTTTAGGTAGCCACTCGACATAAGCTTGCTCAATCTCATCCTCTTCGTATGCTCGCGTTGCTGTGAGGGCAAAGATTGCCTTTCCTAATATTTCTTCTAGAAATCCGAATGTAGCAACGGCACGACCCAGACTTTCCCAAAAGGCAGCCTCATGACCATGGGTAGGAAATTTACTAGGCAAACCATCCTGATCAACGCGATATCGCATTGGCTTTTCATCATTCATATGGCTTTTTTCGTAAGTTGAGTGCCCAACAGTGAAGTTGTGCGGCGGTCGGTATTTCTGAATTTTAGTCAATAGCTTTAGCTCCGTCTGCACCGACGCAGTGTTAGGCAAAGCTTGCATGCGCTGTACCAACGTAAACTTAGCAGAGCTAGGATGCTTGCGATGACACCATCTTCCGCCAGGAAAAAGCAGAAACTACGGGGAAACGGATTCAGCAATCTTAGAACAGTTCATTATAGGCAATTATAGGCAGTCATCCGCCCATCAATGGGCGGTCTTCATGGAGGATATGGTAATTATTGAATAGCTTTGCTTCTAGATAAACAAGCGGCGCATAGAACTTCATGAGGCGTCTTTCGTAGCGTAAGAGATCAGGAGAGTAGTGAGGGCTTTTCGGATCTTCAGTGAATATGTGAACATTCATACGTACACTACTAAAGGCCCAAACGGAACCCTTAACATCCACAAATGCGCCGTGGATTCTGTCTCCAGAGGTTACAAGTGTGTATGACCCAACATACAACAGGGCAAAGAGCACAGTTCCGGCATAAGATGTCTTTCTTAAGAGGTGTCTCATGCCAATCATTTTTTCAGTGTAAATTGATTGCTCTACACACTCCCGTAGGAGGGATTGATGTGAGAAACTTTATCCCAAAACCTGCCATTTGCGCTGGCTTTGGCATACAAATGGCCGTCAAAGACCCGTCAAGACAAAGATGACGAGACTATTGACTTACATGATGAACCTTTTGCCAGGGTGAAGCATAACAATGTTATTAGACAGAAAGTTTCTACATATTGTCCCTGCCAGGGTATATCGACAGAAACTTTCTACCGATCACCTCAAATCTGCATCGATCGCAGATAGCTCTAGCATATTATCCCAATAGTTAAAGATCGCCAGCGACCTACCAGTTCTTTTAACCGACGTCTTCATCACATAACAGCCTTATCAAACCCAGAGTAAGTCGTTTCGTCGGGGCTTGGGCTTTGCATTAAACTGGGAATGATTATCATTCTTTTTGGTGATTCGCCATGGTCAATACCGCGATCGACACTGTGCCCGTAACCGTCCTGACGGGCTATCTAGGGGCGGGCAAAACCACCTTGCTGAACCGCATCCTCACCTACGAGCACGGCAAAAAGGTGGCGGTGATCGTCATCGTGTTTGGGGAAGTTGGTATCGACAACCAGCTCTTTATCGATGCCGATGAAGAAATCTTTGAGATGAATAATGGCTGCATCTGTTGCACGGTGCGGGGCGACCTGATTCGCATCATTGGTAACCTGATGAAGCGGCGCGACAAGTTTGATCATTTGGTGATTGAAACCACTGGTCTGGCTGATCCAGCCCCCGTCATTCAAACCTTCTTTGTCGATGAAGACATGCAGGGGCGGCTCAACTTGGATGCGGTGGTTACCGTGGTGGATGCCAAGCACATCCACGACCACTGGGAAGCCGACGAAGCCCAGGAGCAGAT
>JBCCBE010000050.1:0-23971 GCA_039814425.1 Pseudomonadota bacterium | reverse complement strand
CGACCGCCATTGCCCGAAATGGAATCCGGATTCGCTCTGATCGACCATTTGACAGACAGCCTAATGTGCAGTCGGAAGAGGCCTTTCAGAAAGGCAGGTTTGAAGTTCAGGATGAAGGTAGTCAGATTGTGTCGGATCTGATTTTTGCGCGCCCAGGAGAACGGGTTCTTGATTTTTGTGCGGGTGGCGGCGGTAAGACATTAGCTATGGCTGCAACAATGGAAAATCGCGGTCAGATTTTTGCTTATGACGTTGATAAATCCCGGCTTGCGCCAATCCATGCACGATTGAAACGCGCTGGAACACGCAACACGCAGGTTCGAAACCCGGGTGCTGATTTAAGTGATCTTATAGGAACGATGGACAAAGTGGTGATTGATGCACCATGCACCGGTTCAGGCACCTGGCGGCGGCGCCCTGATGTCAAATGGCGTTTTGACATTAAAAACCTCGAGGAACGCCTGCAGCAGCAGGAAGAGGCTTTAAGTGAAGCAGCTCCCTTTGTTCGACCTGGCGGTTTTTTGATCTACATTACCTGCTCGATACTGCCTGAAGAGAACGAAAATCAGGTTTACTCATTTATAGAAGACAACCCGCAATATTCATTGGTGTCTGCAGGGGAGGTTTGGGAAGAGCTGTTTGGCGAAACTCAGCTAAAACCCTGGTCTTCTGATCTTCATACGGTAACGCTTACCCCTGAAGCAACAAAAACAGACGGTTTCTTTTTTGCGGTAATGGAGCGGTTGAAAAATTAAAGTCATGCCAATATTTTGGTAACTAAGCCGCACTGTTTTTATGAATAATCTGCCTAATTAATAACAAAAAAACTTGCTCTTTAAGCTTCAGACAGGAATTATCGGTTTATAACAACCAAAATGGGAGTTGCACTCAATATGCTGAATGCCTTGAAACACATGTTAAAAGTGTTCTGTTTGACGGGCGGTGTTTTCATTGCCAGCACCTTTGGTTTTGCCAGTACAGAATTGAGCGAGACGATTGAACAGTCCGGGCTGTCAGGTAGTTTTCTTGCGTCTCGCATCGCAATCAGTGATCAGGATGATGAAGCGGCAATGCAGTTTCTGGAACGAGCGGTTGCGCTTGACCCCGAAGATGCAAAGCTGAAACAGGATTTGTTTGTCGCATTGGTTGCAAATGGGCAGATAGATGAAGCTGTAAAAGTTATAAGAGGTATTGAACACAATGCAGCAAACCGTAACCTGGTTGGGTTTGTGTTTGCTGCGCAGGAGCTTCGCAAGCGATCCTGGAATGCTGTGAGTGGCGCATTAAAAGAAGTAGCCGGAGTGGATTTAGACAAGACACTCCGTGAAATCACGTTGGCCTGGGGCCTTGCAGGTCAGCGCAAATACGAGGATGCTTTTACAAAACTCGATAGCCTTGCCGGTCCGGAATGGGTGAAGGTTTTAAAAAATTATCATCATGGATTAATCGCACAAATGGACGGCCGTGATGATGTAGCTGAACAAAAATTTCAGGCAGTTGTTGATAATCGGGCCGTCATAGCAGTTTTAACAGAGACATACATTCGTGCTATCGAAGCATTGGTGCGAAACCGCAGCAAGGTGGGTGAGATTGAAAAGGCTAAATCTTCCTTGGCTTACGGTTTGCAGCTTTTGCCGGACCATGCACCATTTAAGCAAATGGAAGAAGTGTTGGATAGTGAGCAGGTTCTCAAGCCAATATTGACGACACCATCGGAAGGTGTTGCAGAAATTTTCTACAATGTTGCATCGGCAATTCAGCGCGATGGCAATACAAACACGGTGGCAAAAACCTATCTACAATTGTCGTCCTACCTTGCGCCAGAGGCAGACGTAGTTACCATCGGCTTAGCAGAACTATACTTGCGTCAGGGAAGTTATGAAAAGTCTAACCTTTATTACGAGCGTATACCGGATACTTCGCCGTTTTACCGTATAAGCCAGTTAGAAAAAGCAAGTAACCTTGCCCGATTGGAGCGCAAGGACGAGGCGATCGAAACCCTCAATACGTTGGTTGACGAAAACCCAGTAGATCTTTCCGGATACATGGCGCTTGGATCAATTTATAGCCGTGACAAGCAATATCGCGAAGCTGCTGACATATTTGACAAAGCTGTCAATCAGATTGGTGAGCCACAAACCTACCATTGGAACTTGTTCTTTCGCCGCGGCATTGCCTATGAGCGTCTTAAAGAGTGGGAAAAGGCAGAGCCGAATTTCAAACAGTCGCTGTCCCTGTCGGCAAATCAACCAGAGGTCCTCAATTATCTTGGTTATTCCTGGATTGATCAGGGAGTGCACCTGGATGAGGGCATGGACATGATCCGCAAGGCCGTTGATCTGCGTCCGCGCTCCGGCTTTATTGTCGACAGCCTTGGCTGGGCTTACTATCGCCTTGGCCGCTATGAAGAAGCAGTTGAAGAGCTTGAGCGTGCTGTAACGTTGATGCCGCAAGACCCGACGATCAATGATCATTTGGGCGATGCTTATTGGAAGGTGGGACGAAAACTGGAAGCAACATTCCAGTGGAAGATAGCGCTGGCCGCCAAAACCCCGCCAGAATATCCTGAAAAGATCGAACGTAAGCTTGATGTTGGTTTGATGGATGACGAGGAAAATTCTGCGAAGACTGAATAGTGTTTTATGATCGAAGAGATCGCTCACGCCAAAATCAATTTGGCGCTGCATGTAACGGATCAGCGTAGCGACGGGTTTCATGAACTCGACAGCCTAATTGTGTTCACACTTGATGGTGACCGAATTTTTGTCGAGCCAAACGAAACAAGCAATAATCACGAGCTTTTTATTGATGGCCCTTTTGCCCATCAGTTGGCTAGTGATGAAGAAAATCTGGTGATGCGTGCAGCTCACCTGCTTGGGCAGACAACCTCGGAAGTAGCACCCGCCTCAATTCATCTGATAAAAAACCTCCCAGTTGCCAGTGGAATTGGTGGTGGATCAGCAGATGCCGCTGCAACCTTGCGAGCATTGAAACAGTTTTGGAAACTGGACGTGGATTTGCATCCGATCGCAAAGAGCTTAGGAGCGGATGTTCCTATGTGTCTGCATTCAAACCCCTTGCGGGCTCGCGGTATTGGGGACGAGTTGGTTTTATTTGAGGATGCAGGATCTTTTCCAATTCTTCTGGTCAATCCTGGATGCAGCATTTCAACACCATCGGTCTTCACCGAGCTTCAGACAAAGCAGAATGCACCAATTTCCAGATTGGGAGAAAATCCTTTTTCCAATATCTTTGCAATCAGTCAATTGCGTAATGACCTGGAAACACCTGCAATATCCCTCAATCCCGAGGTTGGGGAAACCTTGCAAGCTCTGGCAAAAACCGATCCATTATTATGCCGAATGAGTGGATCTGGAGCCACATGTTTTGGCATTTACGACACGCTTAAGAGTGCAGAAGATGCTGCAAATGTGATCAGTAAGAAAAATCCAGACTGGTGGATTATGGCAAGCAGCACGACTACTTCAATTCAGCGGTCGTTATAATTTTACTCTGTACAAACGACACGGTGATACGCATATCTAGAGTAGATAACACAACCTTTTAGGCGCTAGCATGTCTCGTATTGATACTACTCGGCCGTTCATCCCGGTTGGCATTGCTGTTTTGACGGTATCCGACACGCGGTCGTTGAGTGAGGATAAATCCGGTAAAATCCTTGTTGATCGTATTGAGACTGCCGGTCATCGGTTAATTGAACGGGATATTGTAACGGATGATATTCTGGTACTTCAGGAACGTGTGAAGCAGTTTATCGAGGATGACCGCATTGACGTGGTGATTACGACCGGCGGTACCGGCTTTACCGGACGAGACGTAACGCCTGATGCTTTGGAACCCTTGTTTCAAAAACGTATGGATGGCTTTGGAGAGGTGTTCCACCGGATTAGCTATGACAAAATCGGTACTTCTACCATACAGTCACGGGCAACCGCAGGTGTTGCTGGAACAACATTCATTTTTTGTCTGCCCGGATCACCGGGCGCATGCAAGGATGGTTGGGATGGAATACTGGTCAAGCAATTAGATTATCGACATATGCCGTGTAACTTCGTGGAGATAATGCCGCGGCTTGACGAACATCTCAAACGAGGTTCAAACTGATGGTTTCGGTTTTCAACGCGTTCTTTCCGGTTTCACCGTGACAAGAATGATTGTCCTTGCTATTGGGCAGATGCGTTTAATTTTTCGAATTTGTTATGCCTGATTTATTACTCGAATTATTCTCTGAAGAAATCCCCTCTCGCTTTCAGCGCAAGGCCGCAGCCGACTTGCGTTCGTTGCTTACCAATGCGCTCGTGGATGCCGGACTGACCTATGAAGGGGCCAAAGAATATTGGACACCTCGACGGCTGGCTCTGGATATTCGCGGATTAACTGCGCGTTCCGCGGACATTCGTGAGGAGCGCAAAGGCCCTCGAACTGATGCGCCGCAAAAGGCAATTGAGGGGTTCATGCGCGGTGCGGGGATTTCTTCGATTGAAGATGCCGAAATTCGAAATGATCCCAAGAAGGGCGATTTCTATATTGCATTGATTGAGAAACCGGGCCGGGATGCAATTGATATAATTGCAGAGGAAATTCCTGCGATTATCCGCAATTTTCCTTGGCCTAAATCAATGCGTTGGGGTACTGCCTCCTCGCAGTCTGGTGCCTTGAAATGGGTGCGGCCGCTTCAGTCAGTTCTGTGCCTGTTTGGACCTGAAACCGAGGATATGGAAGTTGTCTCCTTTGAAGTGGATGGGATTTCGTCCGACAATATTACAAGCGGTCACAGGTTTTTGTCGCCGGGCAGTTTCGCAGTTAAGAGTTTTGATGATTATGCAGCTAAGCTTAGTAAGGCGCACGTCCTGCTGGATGCTGAAAATCGTAAAGACACAATATTTACAGAAGCAAAGAACCTGACATTTGCACAAGGCTTTGAACTGGTTGAAGATCAGCAATTGCTGGATGAAGTCTCCGGTCTTGTGGAATGGCCGGTCGTCTTGATGAGTACGTTCAGTGAAGCCTTTCTGAATATGCCCCCTGAAGTAATCCAGCTAACGATCCGCGAAAACCAGAAGTGTTTCGTAATGCGTGAGGCGGGTAAAAAGTCTCTCACCAACCGCTTCATACTGGTTTCAAATGTGATTGCTTCCGACGGTGGCAATGAGATCGCTTTGGGCAATGCTAAGGTTGTGAATGCTCGATTATCAGATGCCAGCTTCTTCTGGGAGACAGATTTGCAACAGGTGAATTCTGAGGCAGGTTTTCATCCATGGATTGAGAAGCTGGAACTGGTTACTTTTCATGCAAAACTCGGTACCCAGCGAGCTCGTGTTGATCGCATTATGAACTTGGTGAAAGAACTTGCTTCCATAACCGATGCGAACATTGATGAGGCGTGTCGTGCAGCTTACCTTTGCAAGGCTGATCTCAATTCTGCGATGGTGTATGAGTTCCCTGAATTGCAAGGATTGATGGGTAAATACTATGCGCAGAATGCAGGTGAGGCACAATCTGTTGCCGATGCTATAGAAGAACATTATTCCCCGCTTGGACCTTCAGATGCGGTGCCAACGGCGCCAGTTTCTGTAGCCGTTGCGCTAGCCGACAAGCTGGACACTCTGGTTGGTTTTTGGAAAATAGATGAAAAGCCGACCGGTTCGAAAGATCCGTATGCTCTGCGTCGTGCAGCATTGGGTGTCATCCGTCTGTTGTTAGAAAATGAAGTCCGGCTCAATCTTCTCAAATGGGCCTCACCAGATCTGCTTTCCTTTTTTCATGATCGATTGAAAGTCTATTTGCGAGATAAAGATATTCGGCATGATCTCATTGATGCGGTAATTACGACTGAAGCAGATGATCTGCTAATCGTTGCTCGCAAAGCAGAAGCGCTGCAAGAGTTGGTTACCTCAGACGATGGTCAGAACCTTTTGGCGGGTTACAAACGTGCGGCAAATATTTTATCTGCTGAAGAGAAAAAAGGTGTAGATCTATATAATTCGGTTTCAGAAAATCTACTGCAAGAGCCGGCAGAAAAGGCGCTCTATGCTGCTATCATTTCTGCATCCTCAGATGCAAAAGCTGCAATTGCGAGCGAGGATTTTGGTACTGCAATGTCTGGACTTGCAAAATTGCGAGCTCCGGTTGATCAGTTTTTTGAAGATGTATTGGTCAATGATGATGATCCGAACATCAGAGAAAATCGTCTAGCCCTATTGGCGTTGATTCGATCTGCCATTACCGATGTCGCTGATTTTAGCCGGATTTCCGGTTGAACCTGTAAACAAGAATTCTAGAAAGTGATGCATCATGAAAACTTGGAAACTCTATTTGTCCGGTGAAATTCATACCGATTGGCGGGAACAAATAACCAAGGGTTGCGAAGTTGCAGACTTGCCTGTGCATATTGATGGACCGGTAACCCATCATGAAGCATCAGATGACTGTGGTGTTGCGATCCTGGGCGCCGAACCAAATAAATTCTGGCACGATCATAAAGGCGCACAGATCAACGCGATCCGGACCAGGACATTGATTGCTGAGGCAGATATCGTTGTTGTTCGATTTGGCGAAAAATACAAACAATGGAATGCTGCGTTTGATGCAGGTTTTGCGTCTGCGCTGGGTAAACCTGTGATCATTATGCATGGGCCAGACCACCAACACGCACTAAAAGAAGTCGATGGTGCTGCATTGGCAGTTGCCGAAACCGCTGAAGAAGTGGTGCATATTTTGAATTATGTTATTGAGGGAAAATTGAACGGTTATACCGATTAGTTCGCTGGCGCTTTCGATTTACCGATCGATCGCCCGCCATCCGATATCACTTCGATAAAAGCCGTTTTCCCATTCGATTTTTGTTATTGCTGAATAGGCACGCGATTGGGCCTCTCTTACAGTTGCAGCAAGAGCTGTGATATTGAGCACCCGGCCACCAGTTGCAAGAAGCTTTTCCTGCTGGCGGGTCGTACCGGCATGAAACACAATGGCTCCTTCGCTTTCAGCTTTTGAGATACTCTTTATTTCAGTATTTTTTTCATAGCTTCCCGGATAACCCTTAGATGCCATAACAACTGTTAGAGCAACCTTGTCAGACCAGGTAGGGTCATGTTCTAACAGGGTGCTTTGGGTTGCTGCTAACATCAGTTCCAGTAAATCAGACTCAAGGCGCGGCAGAATTACCTGACACTCCGGATCCCCAAAACGAACATTGTATTCAATCAGTTCAGGGCCGTTTTCGGTTATCATCAGACCAGCATAGAGAATGCCGCAAAATGGATGACCGCGTGCATGCATTGCAGCAAGTGTTGGTACAACAATGTCGCCCATGGTCTGGTCAATTAAGGATTGGGTCAGCACCGGGGCAGGGGAGTAAGCGCCCATCCCGCCAGTGTTGGGACCGGTATCACCTTCACCAACGCGTTTATGGTCTTGAGCAGTGCCGAGCAAGATAGCCGTTTGTCCATCACATAGAGCAAAAAGACTTGCCTCTTCTCCTACTAAAAAATCCTCAAGTAGAACTTCATTTCCTGCATCCCCGAAAGAACCGGAGAAACAATCTTCGATAGCACTTTCAGCTTCCTGCCGCGTTTGCGCAATCACAACGCCTTTTCCTGCCGCGAGTCCGTCTGCTTTTACCACAATAGGGATCGACATGGTCTCTAAGGCAGCAAGGGCTTCATCCCTTGTCTTGCAACGATTGTAAGCGGCGGTCGGAATATTAAACTCTTTACACAGGTCTTTGGTAAAGCCTTTTGAGCCTTCTAATTGCGCGGCATATGCAGTTGGTCCGAAAGCCGCAATTCCCGCCTCTTTAAGATGATCAACAAGCCCATCCACAAGCGGCGCTTCAGGTCCCACAATGACAAAAGACACATGCATGAGATTACAGAAATTCACAACTGCTTTGTGATCTGAAACATTGAGTGAAACGCATTCTGCGTGCTCGGAAATCCCAGCATTTCCAGGAGCACAGAAGAGTTTTTCAAGTTTCGGAGATTGGGTCAGTTTCCAAGCCAGCACATGTTCCCGGCCACCAGAACCGATCAGAAGTACGTTCATATTCTGCCCTTTGGAATTTGCGCAACAGTTATACTCAACCTACGCTACTATGGGCAGAAATATAATGAAACAGGGTTTTGTCAGGATTAAACAGTTTTAGAATTGTGAAAGCCTTGACGCGCGATTATATCCCGTTCACAGAATGAAAAATGCAAGATGCCACTTTGACTGATGAAGACCGGAAGGTCGCTGATGCTTTGAAAAACTCCTGGGTATATCATTTACCCAAGCGTTTGTGGGCCTATGCGCAATTGGCACGATGGGAACGGCCGATCGGTTGGCAATTACTGATGTGGCCCTGCTGGTGGTCTGCAACCTTGGCGCTTGATGTACATATGCGAGAAAGCCAGGGCAGCGCGGCAATGATGACTGCTTTGTTCGAGTTCTTGCCACTATTTGTATTGCAACTTTTACTATTTACTCTCGGCGCAATCGCCATGCGTGGAGCAGGATGTACCTACAATGATCTGGTTGATCAGGATATTGACCGAAAGGTGGCCCGAACCAGATCCCGTCCGCTTCCTTCAGGTCGTGCAGATGTACGCCATGCCTGGTTGTTTCTGGTCCTGCAATCGCTTGTAGGTCTTGGTGTTCTGATTGCTCTATCGCAAAGCCACATTTTCACGTTCTGGTTGGGCGTCGCCTCATTGGTAACAGTAGCCATTTACCCATTCATGAAACGTATTACCTGGTGGCCTCAATTGTTTTTAGGCCTGGCCTTTTCTTGGGGTGCATTGATGGGGTGGTCGGTGATGTTTGGCGAGATTTCCATTACCTCTATATGCCTTTATCTTGGCTCCATATGTTGGGTCATCGCCTATGATACGATTTATGCTTTTCAGGATATTGAAGATGACGCATTGGTTGGTGTCAAATCAACCGCAAGGCTGTTTGAGGGCAATACACGTATCGCATTGACAGGATTTTATGCAGCAGCATTATTACTCTGGGCAGCGGCACTTTTTACAGCTGGTGCCGGGTTACTGGCGTTTTTAGGTTTGGTGGCCGTTGCAGCTCATTTGACTTGGCAGGTAACCAGTTTTGAAACCGGACAACCGGAAAAGTGCCTCAAATTGTTTAAGTCCAACAATATACTCGGTATGCTGTTTTTCACAGCACTTGCATTATCGGTCTTGTTCTAACGCTTTTATCGCCTTGCGATGATTTCACTTGCGGAGATTTTGGTCACTGTGCTTACAACACCTTGTTGACGACGGCGCAGAAAATTCGGGCGGTAACGTGGAGTAGTAATTCGTTTGCGACGCTCCCACGGCTCCTCAAGCATTATTTGTCCAAGCATGCGCTGAACCGGAGTTGGATTGCCTGCTATATCCAGTATAAGCATCGGCAGTTTCATCAGTCTGCTCCATGAATGCCAGTCTGCCGCAACGTCAGTCATATCATTGGCAAACAAAAGCGGAACTGAAAGCTCTGGGTCGCGATGGCGTAATTCAAGCGAAACCATGACCTTGCCGTTTTCATCTTCTATTGCCCGCGCTGCAACACCTTCAAATGCCCGTGCGGGTAGAGCCATTGAGATAGGTAATCCGCAAGACAGTGTTTTGCGTACAACAGCACCTTTGGTATCCAGTTTGTAGAATTTATCACCAATGTGGAGTTGGTGGGAAGACTGATAAGGGTCAAGCCGAAGCTTGCCCTCATCAAAATCAAATTCGGCAATATTTGCCATTTGTGCCTCACTGTACTTCTTAGAGCCCGATTCTTGTGTCGGTGCTTTTAGTTGTCGGATTATTGTTTTTATCCGACTGTTAGAACAACATAGCGCGGCCAAGTCCAAAACCGCTTAACAGATAAAGTTAATAAATCATTGCCTGAAAAGGTGGTTATCGAAATATTTAGCGGAGTCCTTTTGTTAAGGTAAACAAGCCGTAAATAGAAAACTGGATCTAAAAATGCCTGTCTCCGTGTCACATCTCGATCATTTCGTTCTAACGGTTGCCTCTATTTCTAAGACGCAGAAATTTTATGAACGGGTGCTTGGAATGACGCCGATTACCTTTGGGGAAGGGCGGGTGGCATTATGTTTTGCCGGGCAAAAAATCAACCTGCATGAAACAGGAAATGAGTTCGAACCGAAGGCTACAAAGCCAATGCCTGGTTCTGCTGATTTTTGCTTAATAACCCATACACCGCTCGAAGATTGCATAGACCATATAACGCAATGCGGTGTTAAGATTATCAATGGCCCAATTCAACGCACCGGTGCCAGGGGGCCAATTCAATCTATTTATATTCGTGATCCGGATGCAAATCTGATCGAAATCAGCAATTATATAGAAGCTTAGGCTTACGCTGTTGACAGTTCCATCTGGGTTTCAAATTCAACCCGGTTTCTACCATTGTCTTTTGCCCGGTAGAGTTGCCTGTCAGCTGCAGTGATCAGCGATAGCACATCTTGCTTCGTATTGTAGAAAATACCACCAATGCTGACCGTTAATTCAAACTCTAGTATTTCAAGGTCCGCTGATGCCTCTTCTACGTTTTTGCGTAGTCGCTCCGCAATCTCAAGTGCCGTGGAAGCGCTTACATCCTTGAGATGGATTGCAAACTCTTCACCTCCCAAGCGTCCAATCCGGTCAGTTTCGCGAATGCCACTTTTGAGAGCCCTAGTTATTGCCAGGAGTGCACGGTCACCAACATGGTGCCCATAATTGTCGTTGATGCGTTTGAAATAATCTGCATCTATAATCAGAAATGCCTGATCAACCCGTTTTGTCTGGTTTTCATGGCGAGCAGTGAACTCCTCCAAAAAAGCATCGCGCGCAAGAAGGCCTGTTAGATCATCATGTCTGACGTTATCTGTTAGTTGCTGGCGCATTGTTTCGAGTTGCCGGATAAACCAGAGAAAGCAGATGTAAGTTGGAATTGCCAGGATGGTTGCCGTGATCATAGCTTGTATTCTGACAAGTCGAATGTCCTCATCATAATCGTGAGGAAAATTGTGCCAGGTTAACCAAACAGTAAGCACGTCGCATACAATTAAAGTCGCCACCCACAATGCTATGACTACGAGCGCTAAAAATTTCTTTGAAGAAAAGTCAAATTTCTCAAAAAGATACATTGGATTCCTGCAATTCTCGAAGGAATATATATTGAAATACTTAATATCTATTTACAGAAATAGTTAGTATTGAGACTGTAAGCGCAGGCGTTTAGACGTAATTCGTAACCTCAGCCTACAATCTTTCCCGGGTTCATGATTCCATTGGGATCAATGGTAGATTTGATGGACCGCATTAGTTCTAACTCTACCTCGTCCTTAGTATCAGCAAGCAGGTCACGTTTTAAGCGGCCAACTCCATGTTCAGCGGCGATGGAACCATCCATCTCCATAACGAGTGTGTGTACCAAGTTATTGATTGTACCAAGCTGATTTTTAAAGTCTGTCGATGCCATTTCAAGCGGCTGGCTGATATTATAATGCAGGTTTCCGTCTCCAAGGTGGCCAAAGGTACAAAGCCGTGCGCCCGGTACTGCCTCAAGGACAAGCGTATCTGCGCGTTGCAAAAACTCCGGGATGCGATGAATGGGCAATGATATGTCATGTTTCATCGACACACCTTCATGGCCCTGTGCGGTTGGCATTATTTCGCGAATTCCCCAGAAGTCTCTAAATTGTTGAACTGAATTCGAAACTGCTGCATCGGCTAACAAACTGTTTTCATGAGCATATTCCAGCGTGGACTGTAATGTGTCCTCAGCAATTTGCTGCGACTGGATGGATGAGACTTCAATCAAGACATGCCATGGATAAAGCTGCGATAGCGGATTTTTGACAGTTTCGAAGTTTCGGAAAGTAAACTCCATGGGAACCTCGGCCATAAGCTCAAATGCAGTCAGGCCCTCGCCGCAATTTGCCTGCGCCAAGTTTAACAAATCCACCGCCGCGTGAGCGCTTTCCAATCCACAAATTGCTATAGACTGGCCTGTTGGTTTCGGGAACAGTTTCAAAACTGCTGCAGTAACTATTCCCAAAGTACCTTCTGAACCGATAAAAAGATCCTTCAGGTCATATCCAGAATTATCCTTTTTCAACCGGCGTAATCCATTCCAGATATCGCCGTTTGGAAGAACTACCTCCAGTCCCATCACCAGATTGCGAGTATTGCCATAGGCCAGTACGCCAGTACCACCGGCATTTGTTCCAATATTGCCGCCTATCTGGCAGGAGCCCTGTGAACCAAGTGAAAGCGGGAAAAGCCGGTCATTGGTGCTTGCCGTTTCCTGCAACGTTTCAAGGACACAACCTGCTTCGCAAATAATAACATTGCCCTTCAGGTCAATTTCACGGATCTTGTTCATGCGCTCCATGGCAATTACGATCTGCGTACCACTCTCGTCAGGAACACCACCACCTGCATGGCCCGTATGACCGCCTTGGGGTACAATCGCTGTACCCGTCTGCTGCGCCAATTTAACAATCTGCGAGACTTCCAGCGTCGAACCCGGTTTCAAAACGAGTGGCGTATCACCGACAACGATATTCCGGTTTTCATGCGTATAATGAGTAAGATCATCTTCTTTTGTACGTGCATGCTTGCGCCCTACAATTGAGATGAAGTTATCGAGCAGATCATGACTAAGCATCAGGAATTCCTTGGTGCCGCTGCGCGGTTCAAACGATCATTGATTGCCAGACCCAACCCCGTGTGTGGAACTGGAGCAACATGAATAGCGCTGACTGCTGTCTTGTCCAATTTTTGCAGATAGTCATAAAGATTAGCCGCTGCTTCCCGCAGGCTCCCAGTTGCACTCAGGTTCAGAACATTTTTGTTCGGTAATTGTGATCCATACGAGCCAAACCCGAGATAAGCGACATCATGCGGAGGAGCTTTTGATTCCAGAATAATTTCAGCATTGGGAGCATTGTGGCTCTTAATCATGCAGGGCGCTTCAATTTTACTACTTTCCGGAAATGCAGGAATAACCTTTGTGCAAGCTTCAATCATTTCAGCGGTAATCGATCCCTGCCTTAAGATCGTTATTACGTCATCTGCAATTTTTACAATCGTTGATTCAAGTCCGACTTCGCAAGGCCCATCATCCACAATGAGCAAATCCGTTTCCTTAAAAGTGTCTGCAACATGCTCAGCACGGCTTGGAGAAAGCTTGCCGGATTTATTAGCACTTGGTGCAGCAAGCGGCCTGCCAAAGGCTGCTATGATTTGACCGGCAATACCCTTGGGACACCGAAGTCCAACCGAACTCAAATTTGCGGTTACGAGATCATGAATGTTTGAGGCAGGCTGGATCGGCAGAACCAATGTCAAAGGACCGGGCCAGAACGTATTTGCGAGCGTTTCTGCAATCGGATTGAATTTCCCGTGCTTCCTAGCCATTGCCAGACCATCGACATGACAAATCAGCGGGTTAAATCTTGGTCGGTCTTTCATTTCGAAAATGCCTGCAACTGCCTCACCATTTGTGGCATCTGCTGCAAGGCCATAAACTGTCTCGGTGGGGAGGCCAATGCATTGTCCTTTGTCCAAAGTTCTAATAAGAACATCTATATGTTCATTCAGTTTATAAGCGGCAATATTCACTGACATGTGGCATACTTGCTCATTGACGTTAACGTCAAAATTCTTCAAACAGGATAGAACTCGCGATAGCGGAACTGGAGGATTATATGTACCGCGCACCCGTATCAGAAATTTCTCACACGCTCAAACATGTTGCTGGATTAAAATCAGCAATTGAAAACGGTGAACTTGGTGATTTGTCAGAAGATCTTGTGGACGCAGTTTTGGAAGAGGCTGGAAAATTTGCTTCTGACAGGATCGCCCCGCTTAACCGGGATGCTGATCTTATAGGCGCAAAACATGAAAATGGGGTTGTGACCACGCCACCGGGCTTTAAGGAAACTTACAAAGCCTGGACGGACGGCGGCTGGAATGCAATTGCCGGGCCGGAAGAATACGGCGGGCAGGGTTTGCCAAATATGCTTTCAGTTGCAGCAGCGGAAATGTGGAACTCAGCTTCGATGGCTTTTGGCCTATGTCCATTGCTTACTATTGGAGCAATTGAAGCGCTCGACAAGCACGGATCGCAGGAGCTGAAGGATACTTATCTTGAAAACCTCATTTCAGGAAAGTGGACCGGCACAATGAACTTGACTGAGCCGCAATGCGGGTCAGACCTTGCTGCTCTAAAAACCAGCGCGAAGCCGGTTGGAGATGGAACCTACAAGATTTACGGTCAAAAGATTTTTATCACTTTTGGCGAACACGATATGGCAGAAAACATCTGTCATCTGGTGCTTGCCCGCTTGCCGGATGCGCCTGCGGGAACCCGCGGAATTTCTCTGTTTCTAGTGCCGAAGTTTCTGGTCAATAATGATGGTAGTCTCGGTGAACGTAACGATGTTTTCTGTCAGTCAATTGAGCACAAGATTGGTATTCACGGCTCTCCGACCTGCGTCATGATTTATGGCGACGGCTTTGAAGGAAGTGATCCAGGCGCAATTGGTTATTTGATTGGCGAGGAAAATCGCGGACTGAACTGCATGTTTACAATGATGAATAATGCACGGTTAAATGTCGGGACGCAGGGCGTATCCATCGGAGAGGCTGCCTATCAGCATGCGCTCGCCTATGCAAATGATCGAAAACAGGGCAAAGCTGCCGATTATACCAACGGCGAAATGGCGCCGATTATTTATCACCCGGATGTTCAGCGCAATCTTCTAACCATGAAGTCCATGACCGAGGCGGCCAGAGGAATTTGTTATTCATGTGCCCATGCACTTGATATGGCGCAAACAAAAGACGGTGACGAAGCCAAATTCTGGTCTGAACGCGGCGGTCTGCTCACGCCAATTGCCAAAGCCTTTGCAACTGATGTGGGTTGTGAAGCTGCTACTATCGGTGTGCAAATTCATGGCGGGATGGGTTTTATTGAAGAAACGGGCGCTGCTCAGTTCATGCGGGATGGGCGGATTAATCCGATCTATGAAGGCACCAATGGTATTCAGTCGATTGATTTGGTTACCCGTAAACTACCGCTTTCTGGTGGCGATAGCGTGAAGGAATTCATCACCGAACTTCGTGGCATCGTGGACGACATCAGAAAGTCGAACCGCGATGGCTTTGGCCAGACATCAGAACTGCTCGATCAGGCAATCAATGATGTGGAGGAAACCACAAATTGGCTGATGGAAAGATTATCGAACGGTGAGATGAACGAAGCTCTTGCAGGCGCAACACCTTATTTACGCCAATTTGGTATAACTGCCGGCGGTTGCTACCTTGCGAAATCTGCACTAGCAAGTGACGGTATTGAGCGTATTGGCGTAGCGCGTTTCTTCGCAGAAAATTTTGCAGCAGAATGCGCTGCACTTAAACAAACTGTGACCGGTGGAGCAGAAAGTCTACTGCTTGCTGGTGGACTATTAAAGGCTGGATGAAGATGACCGAGATCAATGATCATATTTTGGCGCATGCAGAAGCAGGCGTAATGACTATCCGGATGAACCGTCCGGACAAGAAAAACGCAATTACCGGCGATATGTATGCGCGCATGGCTGCTGCACTTGATGAAGCCTATGAGCGAGATGATGTTAAAACCGTATTGTTTTTCGGAACGCCAGGTGCATTTTCCTCTGGCAATGATATTGCTGATTTCATGCAAATTGCGATGAGTGGCAAGCGCGATTCTATGTCAGTCTTTGATTTCCTTGAACGGATCATCATGGCTAAAAAACCGGTGGTTGCGGGCGTGGATGGCCTTGCAATCGGTGTTGGAACAACAATGCTGTTGCATTGTGATTATGTAATCGCATCAGGAAACTCTCGTTTCAAAACACCATTTGTCGATCTTGGGCTTGTGCCGGAAGCAGGGTCCAGTTTGATTGCGCCAGAGATTATTGGCCACCATAAGGCTTTTGCGCTTCTTGCAATGGGCGAGGGATTTGATGCAGATTCAGCTGCCAATGCAGGCTTCGTGAATAAAGTTGTCGATGCCGAAATTTTGGAAGAAACAGCCCGCCAGACAGCGTCTGAGATTGCAGCCAAGCCACAGCAGGCCTTGAATATTTCCCGCAATCTTATTCGTGGAGATCGGACACCGATTTTAGAACGTATGCGTGAGGAAGCGGTGTTGTTTGGGGAACGTTTGGAATCAGAAGAAGCCAAGCAGGCTTTTATGGGCTTCATGGCAAAAGGCCAGGCAAAAAAAGCCGGATAGGGTAATAGTCTTTCAGTTTCTAAGAACGATGCAAGCGCCACCCGCCCGTTTGTGTTTTTGACACAATGCTTCCCCTTCGTTTCGCGATTGTGCACCAACCTGCACTTCGTAGCGTGGGCGATTTCCCATGCTGAGATTGACTATGCGAACAACGCTCGGTTTGTGTTTTCCAAGTGTGCCCGGAAACTGTTTTTGCAATCGTCTGAAAGTTGAGAGGGCTTTGCCTCGCGAAAAATTGGCGGCTATATGGACACCCCAGGCCTTTGGCGGGGCCGTATCACCATAGGCATATTGTTTTCCGGTAAACAACGTAGGCAAATTTCGGCAGGCAGTTTGAAAGTCATGTTCTTTGCCAAGTGAAAAAACCAGCTTTGGAAAATTCTTTTCGCGCCATTCGCCGGCCGTATGACCGGTTATGCTGGCGACAAAATCTTGCGTCTCAAATGGCAGTCCGGATTGTCTAGATAGCCATCTGCGTACCCTTCCTGGCCCTGCATTGTATCCTGCTGCTGCCAGACCCCAATTGCCAAACTCATTGCGTAGATCATGCAAAAATAACGCGGACGCTACAATTGATGAATGGGGCTCAAAGGGGTCTTTCAATCCGCGCTGATCGGCAGTCCCCGGCATAAATTGTGCTATCCCCATTGCGCCTTTAGGGCTGACCGCATTTGGGTTGAAACGGCTTTCTTTCCAGATCAGGCGCGCCAGAAATGCGCTCGGCAGGCCGTGGATACCGGCCACAACTTCGATACGATGACAAATCTGTGCAACAAATGCACTGCGTTCTTTCCTTGTAATTGCTGAGGCAGAATCCATGAAAATGAGGAAAGTAGACAGAACTATAAATGAGGTGAATGACAAATTGATAGGCCGGCTAACGTGCCACAAAAATGGATAGGGCTTTTTATAAAGTTCCGGCATCGAAATTACCTTTCGAGCAAAACAACGACTTCCAGATGTGGTGTGTATTTGAACTGATCAACCGGCACAATCCGTACCAACTTGAACCCACCCTCCAGAAGGATTTGCAGGTCTCTTACCAATGTTACAGGATTGCACGATACGGCAGCAACTTTACTTACCTTGGATTTGGCAATTTGTTGGGCCTGTGCTTCTGCACCCGCTCGCGGTGGATCAAACACAACGCCATCTATCTTTTTGAGTTCCTTAAAATTTAAAGGTCTGCGATCAAGATTTCGAACTTCAGTTTTAATTTCCTTTAGCTTTCCCCCAGTTTCGCGCCATGCACGAATGAGGGCGTTTAGCGCCGGTCCACTTTCTTCCACCGCTAAAACTTTTGAGTTTTCCGCCAACCGAAGTGCAAAAGTGCCGATGCCAGCAAAGAGATCTGCCACCGTCTTGCAATTACCTAGATGATTGCAAACCAGATTAGCCATCTCTGTTTCAGCCTCTGCGATAGCCTGAACAAAAGAACCAGGTGGCGGGGTGACTTCGCTCATGCCCATTTTCAACGTTGGCCGCCGTGGCTCGATGAGTATTTCATCGTCTACAGAAAGACGAGCAAATTTAAGTTCGATTGCTTTGCGTATCAGAGCAGCAGATTGCTTGCTTGAAAGTTTTGGTAAATCACTAAAGCTGACATCCAGCACCTCCCCAGTATCCAGAACCGACACGCGAATTGGTTTCCTACCAATCGGTAGAACGCCACATAAGGCGCGCAAATCGTCCATTCGCTGATTAAGGGTAGGGGTAATAATACTGCATTCTGCAACATCAACGATCGTGTTTGACGCTCGTTCGGAAAAACCAAGGTTTATGCCGGTATCAGCTCGGCTTACATTAAATACCACCTTTCGCCGTGCTGCATCGTCAAACCCGATCATCTGGTCTTGGGTAAATTCAATTGCGTGACGGTTTAACTCATCTATTAGTAGGCCTGTTTTCCAATGACTGTAGGTATCGTTGTCCATATGTTGCAATTGACATCCGCCACATAATTCAAAATGTGTGCAGACGGGAGAAACCCTTGCCGTAGAAGGCACGAGTATCTCTTGCAAATCGCGGCGTTTGCCGGTGTCTGATACGACTACCCTCTCACCCGGCAGTGAAAATGGTACATAAAATTCCTGGCCGCCATGAATGGCAATGCCATCGCCCTGTTTTCCAAGTCTATCAATTGTCACATCAGCCATGTTTGTGGCCTACCATGAGAAATTCTTGGTTGCCATCACTTCCTGAGATTGGAGAGGCAAGAAGTGACGTGACTTGCCAACCATGAATACCATTTAGCCAATTCTTTAGATTGTTTGCCGTTTGCAAAGCCACGGTCTCGTCGCGAATGATACCACCTTTTCCGAGCCCGTCTTTGCCCACTTCAAACTGAGGTTTTATGAGAAAAATTCCAACAGCGTTTTCTTCTGCTATTTGAAGCGCAGGAGGGAGTGCAAGCTTCAGTGAAATAAAACTGACGTCACAGGTTATAATTTGCGGACGGCAACCTTCCAGATGATCAAGTGTGAGATCACGCGCATTGAGACCCTCGATCATGGTCAATCTTTCATGGGATTGAAGTTCTGGCGCAATCTGGCCATGCCCCACATCAATGCCATAAACATGAGAACATTTTTGTTGCAGTAATACCTGACAAAACCCACCGGTAGAGGAGCCAATATCAAGCGCTATCTTGTCCGTGCAATCCAGACCAGAAACTTCCAAAGCCTGGACAAGCTTCAACGCAGCGCGCGAAACAAACTTAACAGCAGGGTCGTCGATTTGAACCTGATCCGTTGCGGCAACAGTTTTGGATGGTTTTTTTATGAACCCGCCATTGATTGATACGCAGCCGCGCAGGACGCCATCTCTAGCCCGAGAACGGCTTGGATAGTAACCCTTATCAACCAACCATTCATCAAGTCGCATACTATTGAAGTCTCGAAATTAGCGCAGGGCGTTTGTCACAAAATAGGAAATTGTTGCTACGCTTGCGGTCAGCACTGTTCCCCAAATCATATCCACGATTGTGACAATAGGTGGCCAGGTCTTCAAGGTTGCCAGATTGGTAATGTCATAGGTGCCATAAGCAACCAGCCCAAGTAGTCCTCCATACAGCAATGCAATTGTCCATTGCTGTTTTTCCAAGGCTGGATTAACCGCTAGAATAACCACGCCAACAACGTAGAAAAGGTAGAATAAACCGGCAATTGCGAGGTTTGGTTTGTCCAGCATTAGATGACCGATGTGATCGCGGTAAAACCCAAGCGCAACATATTTCAGCCAGATAAAGTCAATCGCAAGAAAGGCAACAAGAGCCGCAATGTAAGATATTGTGAAGTGCATCGAAAAATCCTCTTTGAAAGGGAAATAGCGGTACTTTTTCCAACGTAAAGAGTACGCCGCTTTATTGTTTAAAACGCGTGCCGGGGGCAGGGGGTATTTCTGGTCGACCGGCAAAACACTGGGCATAGGCCATCCATTTTTCTGCCACCGCACCTTTAACGACTAATTGCGTATCCAGAATATTTCGGGTCTGTGTAACAACCTGGCAAAATTCAACCGCACTGCCGTCGATCAAGTTTTCCCCATCCTCACCATATATCCACTGATCACCTGATGGCGCAGAGAGTGTCAATTTAGGCATTGTAGTTGGAATATCAAATCCGTGAACCTTATGGCTCCAGCCAAATGCGTTCACCCCCAGAACAACGACATTTCGAATTCGGTCGCTTTCATTCCTGTCTTTGCCAAACAAGTCAAATATGGCCTGGCCATGGGCCCAATACTCCATTTGCCTTGCGCTTATTGAAGTCCGTGCAGACATATCTGGACCTGCCCACTTCACGCGATGTTTTGGGTCGATTTTTGACCAGCGTTTTGCCATATCGCGATATTTTTCACGCCATACGGATGCAAGTTCAGAACCACGCACTTTAACCTTTTTATTCTCGTGTCCGCGTAACTTACCTGCTTTAAGTGCTGCATATAGTTGATCAAACATTATGGTGAATTCATCCGGTTCGTTGAGTGATAAATCAGCGCCCGCGTCCCAAAAATGCAGATGAACCAAAATATCGTTCACAGTCCAGTTTTTAAACTGGGTCACGTTTTCGAAATCGTCCGATTGTAGACTGGAAATCATACTATCCAGTTCCTCGCATTCGGTCAGAAAATCATGGGCCTGCTGCATTCCTTCCTCCAAAATTATCCTTTAAGGTTAAAAACGATCGGCCGCATAGGGGGCAAGATTATCGTTAAGTTGCTTGCCGGTAATCAAATGTGTCAGCCATTTTCCAGTCTTAGGACCCATAGTAAGACCAAGGTGTTGATGACCAAATCCAGCCCAGACATTTGAAAGCGCACCGACTGATCCAATTACCGGTAAAGAGTCCGTTGTTGAAGGGCGATGTCCCATCCATTCCCGGGTTGAGTCATAGGTGAGTTCCGGGAAAATCGCCTTAACCTGGGAGCGTAACAATTTAAACGGTCCATCGCTTGCGGGCGCTTCAAGCCCTGCAAACTCAACAATTCCGGCGCAACGCAAACGTCCGTTCATGGAATTCATCGCAAATTTCTTTTGCCGGACCATAATCGTACAGCGCAGTTCTATGTTTGGATTAACAAACTCAATATGATAACCGCGCTCTGATTCTAATGGGACTTTGGCTCCCACTGACCCCATGAGTGTGTTGGACCAAGCGCCACAGGCAATCACGATCTTTTCGCTTTTAATTAGACCCTTATCGGTCATCACGCCGATAGCACTATCGCCTTCCGTTACAATCTGTTGTGCCGATGCTTTGATGAATTTACCCCCCAGTTCGGTAAATGCATCAAACAAGGCGGTCACATATGCTCCAGGATCGGAAATGCTGCCGTGATTGAGGGTGCGTGCCGCGAAACCGAATTTACCTTTCAATACAGGATCAAATATACTCAGTTCTTCTGCATCCGCAGTTTTATGGGCAAGGCCCAAGGACGAGCGAAGCGCCCATTGATCTTTTTCTGCTTCAAATGCTGCTTGGTCAGGGTAACAATACACATATTCATCATCCCGGATAAATTGTTCTGCATCTGTACCGGCAGCGAGTGCGCGATGTTGCTCAACGGAATCATACACTAGCGGCAACAGATCAGCAGCTGTCTGTTTCATATCCTTTTCATTTGCGTAGGTAAGGTATCGCAGAAGAAACGGTGCCAGCTTGGGCAAATAACTCCATTTGAAGAACAGCGGCTCGTTTTTGCTAAAGAGCGCTTTCGGTATGTATTTCCAAAGGCCTGGTGTAGTTACGGGAATGACTTCTGATGTCGCCAGAATGCCCGCATTGCCATAGGAAGTGCCAGCCGCTGGGCCTTCGCGATCAAGGATCGTGACATCCAGGCCTTCCCGTTTGAGATATAATGCAGTGGAAACGCCAACAATGCCGGCTCCGACCACTAAAACTTGTGAATTCTGATCTGCCATCCGGCATCCCTCATTTTTGATTTTTACAAAATCATTGGAACGGCAGGAAGGCAATAAAAAACCCCGATACGAACGTACCGGGGCTCTACTTAATTAGGGTCAAACCCTAGGGAGGAGATTACACAGAGTAATACATGTCGAATTCCACTGGATGCGGAGTGTGCTCAAAGCGGATAACTTCTTCCATTTTAAGCTCGACGTAAGCATCAACCTGATCTTTATCGAACACATCGCCTTCGAGCAAAAATTTATAATCTTTTTGCAGGCTTTCCAGGGCTTCACGCAGAGACGCACAAACGGTAGGGATGCGTTTCAGTTGGCTTGGCGGCAAATCATAAAGGTCTTTATCCATTGCTTCGCCTGGGTGAATTTTATTCTGAATACCGTCAAGTCCGGCCATCAACATAGCAGCAAATGCCAAGTATGGGTTTGCTGTTGGATCCGGGAAGCGCACTTCAACACGCTTTGACTTTGGTGAAGAACCAAATGGGATACGACAGGAAGCAGAACGGTTACGTGCAGAATATGCAAGCAGAACCGGTGCTTCGTAACCAGGTACCAAACGCTTGTATGAGTTGGTAGACGGGTTGGTAAACGCGTTCAATGCTTTTGCATGTTTGATGATACCGCCAATATAGTAGAGGCAGTTTTCTGACAGGCCAGCGTATTCATTACCAGCAAAAGCAGGCTTGCCGTCTTTCCAGATTGATTGGTGAACATGCATTCCAGTGCCGTTGTCGCCATATACAGGCTTAGGCATGAAGGTCGCTGATTTGCCATAAGCATGGGCAACCTGATGCACTGCATACTTATAAATCTGCAATTTGTCGGCGTTTACAGAAAGCGTATCGAACATAATACCAAGCTCGTGCTGCGCTGCAGCCACTTCATGGTGATGCTTTTCGACCTTAACGCCCATTTCAGACATTACAGAAAGCATCTCGCCGCGGTAGTCCTGGCCTGAATCGATTGGAGGAACCGGGAAGTAGCCGCCTTTGGTGCGTGGGCGGTGGCCCATGTTACCGGCTTCATATTCCGCATCCATGTTTGTTGGAAGTTCTGAACAATCAAGCTTGAAGCCCGTATTGTAAGGGTCTGATGCAAAGCGTACATCGTCAAATACGAAGAACTCCGCTTCCGGACCAACAAAGCAGGTGTCACCAATGCCTGTTGATTTCAAATAGGATTCAGCTTTTTTCGCTGTACCGCGCGGGTCACGATTGTAAGGCTCGCCGGTTACTGGATCTAGAATGTCACAAAACACAGCCATTGTAGATTGCGCAAAGAACGGGTCCATATGCGCTGATTCTGTATCAACCATCAGGTTCATGTCAGACTCGTTAATAGCTTTCCAGCCTGCGATAGATGAGCCATCAAACATCACGCCATCTGCGAACATGTCTTCATCGACAACACTTGTGTCCATTGTCACGTGTTGCATTTTTCCGCGCGGATCGGTGAACCGCAGATCGAGAAACTTGATGTCCTCGTCTTTAATTTTTTTCAAAATTGCACTGGCGTCGCTCATTTTCATGCCTTTCCTGATACGTATTGCCTCAATTTATTTTGCCTGGGCTATTTGCGATGCCCAGTCTCGCAATTTAGATTGCGTCCGAACCGGTTTCACCAGTTCGAATACGGATAACTTCCTCCACATTCGAAACAAAGATTTTGCCATCGCCTATACGACCGGTTTGAGCGGCATTTCGAATTGCATCGACAGCCTGCTCTACCATTGAATCATCAATGACAATCTCGAGTTTAACTTTTGGGAGAAAGTCGACCACATATTCAGCGCCGCGATACAGCTCCGTGTGACCCTTTTGTCTACCAAAGCCTTTGGCCTCGGTAACGGTTATTCCCTGAAGTCCAATCTCCTGAAGTGCTTCTTTAACTTCATCCAGTTTGAACGGTTTAATGATAGCTTCAATTTTTTTCATAGCCCTACCTGCTTTGAAAACCTGATTGTAAAAATAGTAGAATTTTAGCGGAGGCAAGCATGGGGCAGCAATTTTAGGGCCGTAACTGGGCGCAAACCACTTCAAAACCACAAAAAAAAGCTGTATTGCCTAAAAAATAGGCATTATGAATTTAATTTATGCAAATAATCAAGATTATGACGGTTTTTGATGCAGAGAAAATTATCTCCTAATCTTGTAATTTTTCACTTGGATTTATTCAAACTTGTTCCTATAAGCTGCGCTAAGGCCTTCTTTTCGAAGGTTTTCTTCATACCGTGCGGGTATGGTGAAATTGGTAGACACGCCAGATTTAGGT
>JBCCBE010000123.1:0-6716 GCA_039814425.1 Pseudomonadota bacterium | reverse complement strand
GTTTCCTATCATCTTTTGGGGAAGCCTAAAGGCGGGCATTGTGCCGGTGGCGGTTAATACGCTTCTTTCAACAGATGTCTACGATACGATCTTAAGGGATAGTCGGGCAGAGGTCGTGTTTGTATCAGAGGAATTACTTCCGGTTATTTCACCAGCGATTGAAGGAAATCCTTTTATAAAAAAGGTCTTTGTTATCGGTGATAGTCCCGGTGATTTTCTTAACTTTCATGACGAACTTGCAAAATGCGAAGAGGGAGTAAGCATCTGGGTCTCTGCCGATGAATGTGCATTCTGGCTTTATTCGTCCGGTTCAACGGGCCAGCCTAAAGGTGTGAGGCATGTCCACAGCAGTATGAAGTACACTGCGGATACCTATGGCGCGCAGGTTTTGGGAATTCAAGCCGATGATAGGGTCTACTCGGCTGCCAAGTTCTTCTTTGCCTATGGCCTTGGAAATGCAATGACGTTTCCGATGTCGGTTGGCGCTACCACCATTTTATACTCTGCCCGCCCAACACCTGATGTTGTCGTTTCGATTTTGAATGAGCACAAGCCTAGTGTGTTCTACGGTGTGCCAACCCTCTACGCTGCCATGAATGCCTACTTGGAAGCGGGTAGTGCTAATCTTAGCGTTGACTTGCGCCGATGTATTTCGGCTGGGGAAGCCCTACCTGAAGATGTAGGTAAATCCTGGCAGGAACACAGCGGGTGCGAGATATTGGATGGTGTTGGATCAACGGAAATGTTGCATATCTTTCTGTCCAACCAGTCTGGAAATGTAATTTACGGAACATCTGGAATTGCTGTTCCGGGCTACCGATTGCGTCTGGTAAACGAAAGCGGCTTGGATGTGAGTGTCGGGGAGATTGGGGAACTATTAGTGGATGGGGCATCCGCTGCATCAGACTATTGGAACCAGCGCGATAAAAGCCGTAATACATTTGAGGGTGTCTGGACCCGCACGGGTGACAAATATGAGTTACGTGAAGATGGACGCTACATCTATTGTGGTCGTACGGACGATATGTTCAAAGTTTCAGGTATCTGGGTATCTCCATTCGAAGTCGAACAGGCCTTGATGTCTCACCAAAGGGTTTTGGAAGCAGCAGTTGTTCCGGCAAATGATAAGGATGGACTAGAAAAGCCAATGGCCTATGTAATCTTAAAGGACCGCGCATCTTCCGATGGATTGGCGGAAAGTCTGAAGAACCATGTTCAGGAGAAAATTGGAAAATGGAAATATCCGCGTTGGATCGAATTCGTTGATGACCTTCCGAAGACCGCTACGGGTAAAATCCAGCGTTTCAAATTGCGTAACTGAATGATGACAGATTTTTCGTGGAATGCAGGAGCCAATGGGTTCCTCAATATTGGCACTGCAAAACTTGAGTATGTCTGCCATGGGCCGACCCCCGAACAAGCGCCAACGCTCGTACTTCTACACGAAGGGCTTGGGTCTGTCTCTCTTTGGAAAGAGTTTCCGGAAAACCTTGCTAAAGCGACTGGGTTAGGCGTGTTTGTCTATAGCAGAGCTGGATATGGTGCATCTTCACCTTCAATATTGCCAAAAGCCATGGACTACATGACCGAAGAGGCGATCGATATCCTTCCCAAGGTTTTGAATGCTATAAATGCGCAAAAGGTCATTCTTCTAGGGCACAGTGATGGGGCAACCATATCTGCAATTTACACGGGATCAGTTGAGGATTTTCGGGTGCGCGGACTTATTTTGATGGCGCCGCATTTCTTCACGGAACCCGAGGGCTTAGAAGCCATACAGAATATTAAACAAGAGTATGAAACCGGTGACCTAAAGGCCCGCCTTGCAAAATATCATGACAATGTGGACTGCGCATTTTGGGGTTGGTGTAATGCCTGGCTTGATCCAAATTTTGTGGAGTGGAACGTCACCGAGGTTATTGATTATTTCCGCGTTCCCATTTTGGCCGTTCAAGGGCGTGATGATCCATATGGGACGTTGGCGCAAATCAACGAAGTTGAAGAGCGCAGTTACTCGCCGGTTGAAGTTTCAATTCTGGAGGATTGCGGACATGCACCGCACTTAGAACAGGCCGATCAAACCCTTGCAGCAATAGAGAATTTTGTAACCCGACTGCAGCAAATTGAGGCAGCATAGGTAACTTAGTAGGAACAGGTTAAACGGCTCACCGTAAAAACAACGAATAGTATTATAACAGAGGGATTTGGGATGAAACTCCATCTTCTACACGGGACTGAAACTGGCGTATCAGAAATGGTATGCGACGATATTGAGGACGCACTTGATGGGGAATATGACTGTGAGGTCTCAAGCCTTTCTGATATTTCCCCGAACGAAATGAGTGCTGATGATCTTTATATAATTGTTTCTTCAACATTTGGCACTGGCGATGTACCTACTACGGCAAAGCCATTTATGGATAAAATTGAGAGCCAACGTCCGGATCTTAAACATGTTCGCTTTGCCATATTTGGCCTTGGCGATATGGTTTTTGCAGAAACTTTTGCACATGGTTCAGAGCGCATCATGAATGAACTGAAGTCATGCGGTGCAAAAATGATCGGGGAGCGCGGCATTTACGATGCTTCTACTGCTGAGATGCCGGAAGATATCGCGATACCTTGGGCAAAAGACATTTTGGAGTCACTGGAAATGGAAGCTTCGTAAAACACGGCAAACAGGCGACCGGAGACATCATGTCAGAAAACTCAGTATTTACGCATACGATCGCGGTCCGATGGGCTGACTGTGATCCTGCGCGAATTGCCTATACAGGCAGATTACCGAATTTCGCATTGGAGGCTATTGATGCCTGGTGGGAAGCGCATGTCGGCGAGGACTGGTATCGAATGAACGTAGACGGCAATATTGGCACCCCTTTTGTGCATTTAAGTATGGATTTCAGAAAACCGGTGACGCCGCGCTATCCACTTGTTTGTGAAGTTCGACTTTTGAAGCTGGGTAATAGTTCCATTCGGTTTTCAGTACGGGGATTGCAGGATGAGGCGTTGTGCTTTGAGGGAGAATTTGTCGAGGTATTCGTGACATCGCCCGGGTTTGAGAAATCCGGAGTGCCTGAAAAGTTTAAAACCCGTCTGGAGTCTGCGTTATCATAGGCGCGAGCCAGCCAAGACTGCTTCCATGGAATTTGCGGTAAGCATTCGTGTATCGTCTTGGAAAGTTGGAACGGGTTTTAAAAACTTATGGTCAATTGCCGTTAGTTTATCCAAGTTTGCTAATCACAAATGAAGACCAGTCGTTTTTGTAGTATCCACCGCCGAACCACCATTCGAAATCCATTGTATCTCCGGCGATGGCAGGAAGGATTGTTGATGTGGACATGGTAGCAAGATTATTTGTCGGGTTATAAATTCCTTTTTTGATCCGCGTACCGTTTTTCCTCAGCGAGCAAACCCCGTTTGGTACGATCAACAATGTCCAGGAAATAAAATAATTACCACTAACGGGGACGATAAATTGATGATTTGTATCATCCCAGTTGTTGCCGTTATCCAGAATTGTATTCAGCTCGATGATGTGGTCAGGCGTGTTAACTGCTGATGAATAATCCTGTTTTGCTTCGCCTGAGAAATATGGCTGGTTAGGTGTATGCATCACACCATTTTGTGCATCCACCCAAAACGCTTCATGCTCTGTAGTTCCATCAGCGCTAACTTTTAACCTGAATTGATTATCTTCAATATTTCCTAGTTCAGCCCGGGCGCTAAAGTCAGTTTGAAAAATCAGGGAAGCCGTTGTGTTGTTTGAAGACCGATTGATCTTCATACGGTGATCATCACCTTCATGGGTGAAAAGTGTAGCGGCTGACCCAACGCTCAACCGGTTTGTTGTGTCAGCAGCAGCGTTTATGCCTAGTAAGTCAATTGCGCCAGTCATGGCGCCGCCGCCGTCGTTCATTGATTGCCATATGTTTCCATCAAAGACTACAATTGCGCTGATATCTGTGATCCAAAACCGCCAGCCAATAGAAGCTGAATAGAAGACCCAGATTCCATCTTGCCAAGCCGCTATGGAATTTTCCTTGCCAAGCCAATTACCACTACTACCGGTCGATACTATGTATGCATCACCTTCATTGGGAGAAGCTGGTGGGCTTGATAGCGAGCGGCTCAACGCCACTCCTTGTACCAAAACGTCCAGCATCTTTATCGCTTCATTATGCGTTACGTGTTTTTGGGCCTGTGAGGATAGAATATACGGTAGATCAAGGCGAGGGGAGTTGTCTTGTGTCATAGGTTTTCTCCGCTTTCTAGCAAACTGAGATCTTATTGTTGTTCTCAACGGAGAGGATAGATTTTTTAATTTTTGTAATAGTCCGCTCTATGGCCGACATGCGGGAATGCGATAGTAAGATACTTGGAAAACCGGAACTGAATATCAGTTTCATATTTGGAAAAATTAGCCGGGCCGGAAATTGAAAGTGCTCTGAAATCAAGTCAAAACTCCTTGCAAATAGCCCTTAACCTTGGCTGCAAACTGTGTATAAAGTGCAGCATTGTTAGTTTGGAGATGCTGGCAGATATCACCGCATAGCGGTGTTCTACTGCCGACTAGAGATGTTCTGCCAATTGAAGTCATGATGTTTGAATTGGAGAAAGCATATTAATGCTTTAAAACAGTAACTTCTCTATGTATTTACATAGCCAGTTTACCCAGAAAATGTGGGTTAAAAGGAACCTTTGATAATGCCGATTAGTTTAGAATTCACATGCAACATTTGTGGTACAAAGAATAATTTTGATGATGTCGCTATTACTGAAAGAATGCCTGGACCGATTTGCTCTAACTGCAATTCTGGAGCCCGCTTCAGATGGGTTATGTATGCATTGTCTAAATATGTGATGGAAACTGACGGTAATTTGCCAGCGCCAGGTTCAATATTTACCGGCAAGGAAAGAAAATATTCGGATATAAAGGGTATTGGGGTATCCGATGCACATATCTATTCCGGCAGACTGGAAAAGCTCTGTAATTACACAAATACGTTTTTCCATCAGGAACCCTATTGGGACGTCACGAAACCATCACCAATTAACGATGCTGATTTTATAATATCCACGGATGTATTCGAACATACACCTGCACCTAGTGAAGCTCCGTTCAAGCCTGTTTATGATGCATTGAAACCTGGCGGCAAACTTTTTGTTAGTGTGCCGACGCATATTGAGTACATAGAGCATTTCCCCGACATGCATAATTATCAAGTGGTTGAGCTGACTGATGGTGATTTTGTTTTGGTAAACAGAACTGCAGATGACGAACTAGAGGTCTTTGATCATCTAAGGTTCCATGGTGGACCTGGCACGACTTTGGAAATGCGTATTTATTCAATTGAAAAATTCGAAGAAAATCTTCGCGATGCTGGGTTTCAGAATATCGAACGTGTTACAGACTTTCCAAACGAATTTGGTGTGTATGACATACCTTACATGACCACTTTATGGGTGGCTGAAAAGTAGCATAATTTTTCAAGGTTTCTTGGTGCCTGAATGTTACAAACGGTACAGCATTGCACAAAATGCGAGCGACATGTTGCCTAGAAAAGACTGCCGAAAGATCTTGCGTCTGAAAACCAAATTCAGCAGAGAAACCTGCGAATGAGAACGTGCGTGGATTACTTTATCAAGCAGCTTCTCATTTTCTGGCAAGAGTAAATCTCTGTTCTTATCCAGCAGCGATAAGTTGGTGTCCATCCATCTGGAAAGCTGGTGGTCAAGCGCCATTTTCAAACGTGTAAAGCGAGCCTTGACGGAGTTATTTGTACCGATCAAATTTTCGCCGTGTTGCCGATAATATATTTTGGGGTCACTATCATATACTACATGGGCGCCGACGCCGGTCGCCAGCATATAGGTCCACCAGTCATGGGCTACGAAACTGCCCTGAGCTCCGCTTTTTCTCAAAAAATTCATCAACGCATCATTGAAGACCATCGTATTGCCGCCGGCAATTGATTGAACAATTGCGTTCTCAAAGCACGGTTCTTTCATCATTTGGGGTGAAAAGCCCAGAAAGTTGCCTGCATTGTCGACGGCGTGGGTTCGTCCACAATAAAGAGACGGAGCGTTGTGAAAGCGGCTCAGGGTTTCAGTCGCCTTGGTTAGTTTATCCGACATCCAAATATCATCTTGATCGCAATAAGCGTAAAAGTCATACCCTTCTGGTGCGTTGCAAATGAGAGAACGAAAATTCTCTGAAAAACCAGACTGAGGACCCTTGCGAATTTCTATTTTCCCCAAAGTCCACTGGTTTTGCCATGCAGCAATTTTTCCAAGCGTATCATCGGTCGAACCGTCGTCCGAAACCAACCTATCTATTGAAACGACACCCTGTTCAGCGATGGACTTTATCTGTTCATCAATAAACGGCTCGCCATTGTAAGTTGCCAACAAAATGCAATATCGGAGTTCTGACATGTTCGTTGACTAACTATTTTCACGCAAAATTTGCTCCACGACCTTTCTGGTCGCCTCTGTCCAGTGGGGAAGCGACAGGCCATAGTCGGAATTCAATTTTTGTGAGTCCAAACGGGAATTTGCTGGTCGCTTCGCCGGGGTAGGATATTCCTCTGTCAGTATAGCATTTACTGTGGGTTTGCTGCCCCAAGCTAGCTCTGTACATTCAAAAATGAAACGAGAAAAGTCGCACCAGGTAGCACTTCCGGTACCGGCCGCATGGTAGACGCCGAAGCTCG
>JBCCBE010000071.1:0-17140 GCA_039814425.1 Pseudomonadota bacterium | reverse complement strand
TTCGCCGTTGCTGGATGCCAGACCGCACTGGACCATCAGCGTTAATACGCCAATACCTTGTGACAGTTCCGCTGGGTTTACCGAAACGGTTGGGAGCGTATCGGCTGCCATGCCTTGTTCAAAGGTTTTGCGAGCAGTTTCTGCTGCCTGTTCTGCTTTGTCTCTTCCGTGAACCATCGCGGTTGCTTCGGTTGCCAATATCTTCTTGGCTTCATTGCGTTCTGCACCTTCAAGGTGCTCTAGACGTTCAATCTCATCTAAGGGAAGAGTGGTGAACAAACGCATGAAGCGACCCACATCGTCATCTTCTGCATTACGCCAGTATTGCCAATAGTCATAGGCAGAAAGCAGATCATCTGATAGCCAGACAGCGCCATCAGCGGTCTTGCCCATCTTTGCCCCGGAGGATGTAGTAAGAAGTGGTGTTGTAAGCGCAAACATTTCTGGTAATCCCATGCGCCTGCCTAAATCAACGCCAGAAACTATATTGCCCCATTGGTCAGAACCGCCCATTTGCAATTGACACTCATACCGTCGACCCAATTCGGTAAAGTCATAAGCCTGAAGGCACATGTAATTGAACTCAAGGAACGAAAGATGTTGTTCGCGCTCTAAACGAAGGCGAACCGAATCCCTGGCCAACATCTGATTGACGGAAAGGTGGCGCCCGACATCACGAAGAAAATCAACGTAGTTTAAAGACAAGAGCCAGTCGGCATTGTCCGCCATGATTGCTTGATTGCCGTTATCCCCAAAGGTCAGGAATTTTGAGAAAACATCACGGATACCCGCCTTGTTTTTCTCAATAAGTTCAGCAGTCAGCATTTGTCGGCTTTCATCTTTACCAGATGGATCGCCAACCAAGGTGGTGCCGCCGCCCATCAGGGCTATCGGGCGATGGCCGGTTTTTTGAAACCAATAAAGCAGCATGATCTGAACAAGACTGCCGGCATGTAAGCTTGAGGCAGTAGCATCAAAACCAATATAGGCGGTGACTGTCTCTTTATTTAATAGATCATCAAGACCTGTTTCGTCAGAAATTTGATGAATGAAGCCTCGTGATTGAAGCGTGTGCAGAAATTCAGACTTAAATGCGGACATAATTTTCTTTTCTGGATGACATTTCCATAATTCAACGGTCTATTAGCAGCACTGAAAAAAAATTTCACGAAGGAAATTTAAGTTTGGGTGATTTGCTGACAGCAATTGGTCTTATGAGCGGGACCAGCATGGACGGAATCGATGTAGCAATGCTCCATACTGACGGAAAATCACAAGTCCAAAGAGGTCCGAGCAGTTTTTTTCCGTATAAAGCAGATTTTCGCAAGCAACTTCATCACGTATTGGAAGATGCAAAAGCGATTGAAGTTCGCGAAGATCGTCCTGGTAGTCTTCCGCGTGTCGAAAAACAACTCACCGATCTTCATATCCAGGCAGTGAAAGCATTTCTTGAAGAAAATGCGTTGGCTGCTGAAGCTGTAGATCTTTTGGGGTTCCATGGACAAACCGTATTGCACCGCCCAGAAGAAAAATTGACGGTACAAATTGGTGACGGCAACGCCCTTGCCAAAGAAATCGGCATCAACACTGTTTTCGATATGCGTGCTGCTGATGTTACAAATGGCGGGCAGGGCGCGCCGCTGGTCCCTTTTTATCATCAGGCACTTGCTGCAAATCTACCAAACGAGTTTTTCGGGGTTTCACCCGTTTGTTTTGTCAATATTGGTGGAATTTCAAATATAACCTATGTCGGCGAACAGCTGATAGCGTTTGATACGGGTCCCGGGAATGCGTTGATAGATCAATGGGTTCAGCAACATGCCGGTGTTCCCTATGATCAGGGAGGTATGATAGCTGCAGAGGGTAGGATTGATCAGAAACTTGCAAATGGGCTTCTGGATCATTCGTATTTTTCACAACCTTTGCCGAAATCGTTAGACCGATTGGATTTTTCGGTTCCAGAACCGGATTGGACCAATCTGGAAAACGGTGCTCGAACGCTTTGTTATGTTACAGCGGCATCGATCATCAGGGCGGCTGAGCATCTGCCTGACGCGCCAAAACTATGGATAATTACCGGTGGTGGCAGAAAAAACCCGCATATCATGGCCGATATCAAGGCAATTGCTGAAAAATCAGACGGAAACGTTATCACCTCTGAAGAAGCGGGCTTTGACGGGGATATGATGGAAGCAGAGGCCTGGGCTTATCTTGCCGTTCGTTCGATCAATGGACTACCGTTGACGGCACCTGGTACCACAGGTTGTATTAATGAAACCTGTGGTGGAATACTTACCAAATATTAACGACAATTGAGCGACTTTAACTTACTCCCTTAGGATCTACCTGTGGGAGAATAGGTGTTTTTTACACCGCTCAGCTAAAGGTTTGTAAACCCGCGCGCAATGGGTCCAATTTTCCATTAACGGGTTACGACCGGAAATGGAGAAGTATCATGAACATCCTCCCAAGTTTCATGACTGCCTGCTTTTCGCTTAGCTTGCTTTCTGTCTCGTTTATTCCTTCGCAAGCGCAAAGCATAACCTCGCCTAAATGCGGCACCCGTTCTGAACTCGTGGAAATATTGAAAGATCGCTTCAATCAAAAGCAGGCTGGATTGGGTCTGTCTTATGAAGGGCGCGAAGCTTTTGAAATCTACACGTCAGAAGATGGAGACTGGACTGTGATGATGACAAAGCCCAATGGTCAGACCTGCATTATGGCAGGAGGTCATTCCTGGAAAAACTATCCTCGTAAAGTCTCTATTCCTGGTATTGCCACCTGAATAGGCAGAAAAACTGCAATATTTGAAGAGTTTGCTCACGCAAATGGGTTCCGAGTCGATTTAAAGCAATCTGCTTTCTTTTGCGCTGATTATGCCTTCATCGACAAGTTAATCAGCGTAAAAGCATGGTTTCTTCGATGCCACCAGGAATGATTCCCAAGCGTTTGTCTAAATAAACACCGCATTCATCAATCAATTCTTCCTGATGTTCGGTGAAGAAGTGATTGGCACCTTCCATCGTATTTTGCGTGATCAGAATGCCTTTTTGACTCTTAAGTTTGTCGACAAGTCCCTGAACGTGCTCTGGTGGTGCAACTCGATCTTCTGACCCATGAATAATCAATCCCGATGCAGGGCAGGGAGCCAGAAACGAAAAATCATAAATATTCGGTTGCGGCGCGATTGACATAAATCCTTCGATCTCTGGCCTGCGCATCAATAATTGCATGCCAATCCAGGAGCCAAACGAAAATCCGGCTACCCAGCAACCACGTGCATCCGGATGAAGAGTTTGAACCCAGTCCAGTGCTGCTGCCGCATCCGAAAGTTCTCCCTGGCCGTGATCAAATTCGCCCTGGCTTCGCCCTACACCACGAAAATTAAATCGAAGTACGGTAAAACCACGGTCGAGGAACATATAAAAAAGATCATAAATGATCTGATTATTCATCGTGCCACCGAATTTTGGATGAGGATGCGGATGCAAAATCAGTGCAATTGGGGCTGTCTTATCTTTTGAAGGCTGGTAGCGGCCTTCGAGCCTACCTACCGGGCCGTTAAATATGACTTCAGGCAATTTGTTCTCCGCGATGCCAGTTTACAGAAAAATCGACTGTTTTTCAGTCAATACGTAAAAGCTGGTCTTGACGATATTGGCTCAACTTCCTACAACAGTTTAGAATTATTATAAACTAGAAAGTGTGCAATCTTGTTTGAAGGGCATTCTTAATCGAAGGTGTCTGCGATTTTCAAGTAAATTGAATCACAAAACACCGGGATGCCGCAATTAATGCGTTTATCGTGAACGATATTGATGTAGGAAACTGACTAAGTGACGTTAAAAACTCGATCATATCTGGATTACAATGCTAGCGCGCCACTGCTTGAGTGCGCTCGTGATGCAATTGTTGATGCCTATGATCGGTTTGGCAACGCGTCGTCCGTCCATTTTGAAGGGCGGGCTGCGAAAAAGACAGTTGAAGACGCAAGAAGCACCATTGCTGATTTTCTAGATGCTAATCCAGCAAATATGATTTTTACCTCCGGTGCAACGGAAGCTGCAAACCATATTCTGAGCCCGAAACTTCGAATTAGCGGTAAACAGATCCGCTTAGATAAGCTTTATGTTGGCGCTACCGAACATCCTTGCATTACACAGGGTGGAAGATTTTTAGCAGACAACATAAAAACGCTGGCGGTTAATGAACTGGGCTTGATCGATTTGAATGCGCTGGAGCAGAGACTTCAAGCAAATCATAATGCTGACAATCCGGCATTGGTAGCGGTACAATTGGCAAACAGCGAAACCGGCGTTATTCAGCCAATATCCAGAATTTCAGATATAGTACACGCCTATGATTGCTTCCTGCTGGTGGATGCGGTGCAGGGTATTGGTAAAATACCATTCAACATCAAAGAGTTGCAGGCAGATTTCGTTATCGTTTCAGGTCATAAGATTGGCGGCCCGCAGGGAATAGGTGCCTTAATTCTGGCCAATGGTAATGTGTCCCCAGAACCTTTGTTCAAAGGCGGCGGCCAAGAAAATTACCACCGTGGTGGGACGGAAAATGTTGCGGCTATAACCGGTTTTGCAGCCGCGTGTAACTGGCATAAAGAATACTTAACGGAAAACATCCAGAATTTTTCACTTCGGGACTCGATTGAAGAGGGTATAAGCACCATATCTCTGGAAACAGGAAACGGCGTCCCCCAACCGGTATTCTTCGGTAAATCTGCTTCCAGGCTTGGCAATACTTCGTGTTTTGCTGTTTCTGGGATCAAATCGGAAACCGCTCTTATGTCACTTGATCTGGATGGCGTTTCTGTTTCTTCCGGTTCTGCTTGTTCCTCCGGCAAAGTGAAGCAAAGTCATGTATTGGAAGCGATGGGGGCAACACCTGAGGAGATGGCCGGTGCTTTGCGTGTAAGCATTGGTTGGGAAACAGATTTGGAAGACTCCAGGCGGTTTTTGACAGCTTGGAAAACTATTGTGAGCCGTATGGCTGCGTGAACAAATGAAAATGGAGAATTGATATGCCTGCCGTGCAGGAAACGATCGAAGCAGTACGCGAAATTGATGTAGATAAATACAAATACGGATTTTCTACAGAAATTGAGTCTGAAAAGGCCCCCAAAGGCCTGAACGAAGATATCATTCGCTTCATTTCAGCAAAAAAGGAAGAACCATCTTGGATGCTGAAATGGCGCCTTGAAGCGTTTGAGCGTTGGAAACAGATGGATGAACCCAGCTGGGCTCGTGTGAATTATCCGAAAATCGACTTTCAGGATATTTACTATTATGCGGCTCCGAAGAACTTTGAAGATGGTCCCAAGTCTTTAGATGAAGTTGATCCAGAATTGCTACGGACCTATGAAAAACTGGGTATTCCCCTGAAAGAGCAAGAAATACTGGCAGGAGTTCGTCGTCCCGGCGAAGCAAGTCCTTCTGATAAATCAGATGAAGCTTTAGACAGTATATATGCATCAGGCAGAGTGGCTGTCGATGCGGTGTTTGATTCTGTTTCAGTGGTGACCACGTTCAAGGAAGAATTGTCCAAAGCAGGAGTGATTTTCTGCTCGATTTCCGAGGCTATTCGCGAGCATCCCGAACTGATCCAAAAATATCTGGCAAGCGTTGTTCCTGTTACTGATAATTATTACGCAACGCTCAATTGTGCGGTTTTCACCGATGGGTCCTTTGTTTATGTGCCGGAGGGTGTGCGATGTCCGATGGAGCTTTCTACCTATTTCCGTATCAATGAAATGAACACGGGCCAGTTTGAGCGTACGCTTATCATTGCGGAAAAAGGATCTTACGTTTCCTACCTAGAAGGCTGTACAGCACCTCAGCGTGATGAAAACCAACTGCATGCTGCCGTCGTTGAATTGGTCGCGATGGAAGATGCTGAAATCAAATATTCCACTGTTCAAAACTGGTATCCCGGTGATGAAAACGGAAAGGGTGGGATTTATAATTTCGTCACAAAACGGGGCGATTGCCGCGGTGCTAACTCGAAGATTTCCTGGACCCAGGTAGAAACCGGGTCAGCGATTACCTGGAAGTATCCATCCTGTATTCTACGCGGCGATGGCTCCCAAGGTGAGTTTTATTCAATTGCTGTTTCCAATGGCGCACAGCAAGTCGATAGCGGCACTAAAATGTTGCATCTTGGCAAGAACACGAAGAGCCGGATTATCTCCAAGGGGATTTCGGCTGGTAAATCTCAGAATACTTATCGCGGTCAGGTTTCTGCCCATAAAAGAGCAGCCAGCGCGCGGAACTTTACTCAGTGTGATTCACTGCTGATTGGGGATAGATGCGGTGCCCATACGGTTCCATATATAGAAGCTAAGAATTCAACCGCTCAGTTTGAACATGAAGCGACAACTTCAAAGATTTCAGATGATCAGTTGTTCTATTGCCTTCAGCGCGGGATCCCCGAAGAGGAAGCTATTGCATTGATTGTCAACGGGTTCGTGAAAGAAGTAATTCAGGAGTTGCCAATGGAATTTGCCGTGGAAGCTCAAAAACTGATTGGGATTAGCCTTGAGGGGAGCGTAGGCTAGTGCTGTTCGTCTTCCTCGGATTCATATTGGTGACATCGATCGCATTCGGAATTCCGTTCCTGATGAGTGGCGATGATCGTGCAATTGCAGCAAAACGGGGAATCGGGCTGGCTTCAACAAGCGCGTTTGTTTACGTGATTATAGTAGCAATCTGGAGAAGTCTGTGATGACCCGCGAACAACTGCTATCATCAATCTGGGTTCGAATGCTCATTTTTGCTTGGATGATCATCTTTCCCATTATCTTCATCGCGCTACCCCTTTTGGAAATATTCATAAACGATGCGCCCTCCAGCTGGACACCAGTTTGGGCATTGATGATCTGGATGACCGGTCCCTGGGTCGTATCGATTGTCATGAAAATGATCGACGAAAAAAACAGCAAATAAAACGAAATAAATTGTGCAGGCCTTTTGCGGGTTGTCTAATTGGAAAATAAGAGATGCTTGAAATAAAAAATCTACATGTCCGCATTGCGGAAGGAAATACAGAAATCATCAAGGGGTTAAATCTCTCTGTCGCTGCTGGGGAAGTAGCTGCAATCATGGGACCGAATGGTTCGGGGAAATCTACCCTTTCTTATGTGCTTGCCGGCAAGGATGACTACGAAGTCACTGAGGGTGAAATCTTGTTTAACGGTGAGAGCATTCTGGATTTGGAGCCGGATGAGCGGGCAAGTTCTGGTGTATTCCTCGCGTTTCAGTACCCAATGGAAATACCGGGTGTGCCGACAATGAATTTCCTGCGCGCAGCGATTAATTCTCAACGCAAAGCAAAAGGCCATGCCGAACTCACCACACCTGAATTCATCAAAAAGGTCAAAGCCGCCGCAGGTGAACTCAATATTCCATTTGATATGCTCAAGCGTGGCCTCAATGTCGGGTTTTCCGGTGGTGAAAAGAAACGTACGGAAATTTTGCAAATGGCGCTTCTGGAGCCAACCTTGTGCGTGCTGGATGAAACTGATTCCGGGCTCGATATCGATGCGCTCAAGATCGTTTCAGATGGTGTAAACGCACTGCGCGATCCATTGCGTGCATTTGTCGTAATCACGCACTATCAGCGCCTACTGGAACATATTGTGCCTGATAGCGTGCATGTTCTTTACCAAGGGCGCATAATCCAATCAGGCGATAAGTCTCTTGCGCTTCACCTGGAAGAAAATGGCTACGCTGACGTCATCAAGAATGCTGCATAGGGTACGGTGAATTTCATGTCTATTCAAAAAACCCACTCTGAAGAAGCGCTTGGCATGTCATTGCCGACGCGTAAGGTGGAAAGTTTCCACTATACAGACCTGCGCGCGCTTATCCGCGAATTACCGGAGCCGGTAAAACTGGCAGATACAGGTGGGGATAATTATCAACGCATCATGCCGGCAGTCCGCCTGCCATTTTACGATGGTCAGTTTTTTGCAGATATTGCAGATGAATTGCCCGAAGGAGTTACAGTTACCAATGGCGTCGCAAAAGCCAACTCCACGGATATTAATGATGCCATCATTGGTATGAACGCTGCCATGCACGGCGATGCGATCCTTATTAAGATCGATGGTGACGGAACCAGTGAAGTTCCCTTGGGACTAGCGCATGTAGCAAACAGCAATGGTGCGACTGCCTGCTTTCACCGCGTCGAAGTTGCAAAAGGTGTTACCGCTCAAATCATTGATCGTTGTGTTTCCGGCAGTAATATCAATCATCTTTCTAATTCCGTCAGCGAGTTAACCGTTGGCGAGGGGGCAAAAGTTGACTGGTTTATTATCCAACAAGAAAATGAAGATGCCAGCCGTCTTGCCCGTTTGGATGTGGATTTAGCCGCAGATTCTGAACTTTCCATTTTTATACTGAACGCCGGCGGGAAACTTGTGCGTCAGGAAATTAAAATCGGTGTAAATGGGGAAAATTCCAATCTGGCCATCCGCGGTGTTAATCTGGTTGGCGACAATTCGCACATCGATGTGACAACCATTCTGGAGCACAATGTTCCCCACACAAATGCAGAAGAATTATTCCGTAACGTGGTTGCTGGTGATGGTCACGGCGTTTTTCAGGGGCAGATCAAAGTTGCCCAGCCAGCTCAGAAAACCGATGCACAAATGGCCTGTAATACGCTCCTGCTGACCGATGAAGGAGACTTCTCTGCAAAACCGGAACTGGAAATTTTCGCTGATGATGTGATCTGCGCCCATGGTGCAACCGTAACGGACATTGATGATGAACAGCTGTTTTATCTAAGGGCCCGCGGCATTGATGAAAAGACATCGCGATCCCTTTTGATAAAGGCGTTTGTCGACGAGGTGGTTGAGGAACTTGAAACGTCCGAAATTATGCAGGACGCTTTGACCTCCATCATTGATAACTGGCTGGATGAAAATATCTAATGGCCTATGATGTTGAAGCAATTCGCGCCGACTTTCCGATCCTCTCGCGTGAAGTTCATGGCAAACCACTGGTGTATCTGGACAATGGTGCGTCTGCACAAAAACCAAAAGCCGTAATTGACGCGGTCGATCATGTCTATTCGAATGAATATGCAAACGTGCATCGCGGTCTGCATTACTTATCTAATGCTACGACAGAGGCCTATGAGGCTGCCCGTGAAAAGGTGAGGGCCTTTCTCAACGCACCGAGTGTCGATGAAATCATCTTTACAAAAGGTACCACCGAAGCAATCAATTTGGTTGCTTATGGCTGGGCGATGAAAAATCTGAAGCCGGGTGATGAGATTGTTCTTTCCATCATGGAACACCATTCGAATATCGTTCCTTGGCATTTCCTGCGGGAGCGGATGGGCGTGAAATTGAAATGGGTTTATGTTGCAGAAGATGGCTCTTTTGACTTGGATGCATTTGAAGCAGCTTTGAGTGAGAAAACCAAGCTCGTTGCCATTACCCATATGTCGAATGTGCTGGGCACAGTTGTACCGCTTAAGGACGTTTGCGCAGCTGCACATAAACGGAATATTCCTGTACTTGCAGACGGGTCACAAAGTGCGGTGCATTTGCCGGTCGACGTTCAAGATCTGGACGTAGATTTCTACTGTATTACCGGTCATAAGCTCTACGGTCCATCAGGTGTTGGCGCGCTTTATGGGAAAATGGAATTTTTAAAGGATATGCAACCGTTTCAAGGCGGTGGTGAGATGATCCTGGATGTGTTTGAGGACGGGGTTACTTATGCCGCTCCCCCCCACCGTTTTGAGGCAGGAACACCGCCGATTGCGCAGGCAATTGGTCTTGGTGCAGCGCTGGATTACATCGAATCGATTGGAAGAAATGCGATTCTGGCTCATGAAAATGAGTTGCGCGACTATGCTCAGGAACAATTATCGAAAATTAATTCTCTTCGTCTGTTTGGAAATGCACCGGGCAAAGGTGCGATTTTCTCGTTTGAGTTGGAGGGAATACATGCCCATGACGTCTCGATGGTGATTGATCGCTCGGGCGTTGCGGTGAGGGCGGGAACCCATTGTGCGCAACCGCTCTTGCAAAAATATGGTGTGACCTCCACATGCAGAGCATCTTTTGCTATGTATAATACGAAGCAGGAAATAGACACGCTGGTTGAAGCACTGGAAAAAGCTCGTAGCTTCTTTGGATAAATGAGATGGATACGCCCCAAACCCAATTAGATGAACAACCCAATGCAGTCGAACTGGCAACGCCAGAACAATCTTCCATTCCCCAAGAAGAGTTGGAACGGTTGACTACGGACATTATAGCAGCCCTAAAAACGGTATATGACCCGGAAATTCCGACTGATATTTATGAACTTGGCCTGATCTATAAGGTGGATATCGAAGATGATCGTCTGGTTAAAGTTCTCATGACTGTTACCGCGCCAGGTTGCCCGGTTGCTGGCGAAATGCCAAACTGGGTTCGCGATGCAATTGCCGGTGTGCAGGGTGTGATGGATGTGGAAGTCGCTATGACCTATGATCCGCCATGGACCCCTGAACGCATGTCCGAGGAAGCGCAAGTTGCTTTAGGCTGGTATTAAGCCTAGTCTGATATTATCTTAATAGTACATTGCTTGTTATCAAATCCGGTTTGATAGCTATCTTATGTAGCAAGACAAAGATTTCGAGCAGGTTGGGTGAGCGAAACTTCGCAAAATTGCCCTATCAGGAGAAGAAAATGGCAGGATTTGAAGTCATCACCTTAACTGACGCGGCCCGCTCTCGGGTTGGAGAAATACTTTCCAACAATACTGAAGCCAAAGGCATCCGCATCGGGATAAAGAATGGTGGCTGTGCTGGTATGGAATATACTGTTGAGCTGGTAGATGAAGTCAAGGTTGGTGAAGACAAGGTTGAAACTCCGCAAGGAACTGTTTTCATCGCGCCGCAAGCGGTATTATTCCTGTTGGGTACACAGCTTGATTTCGAAGTGACAAAAATGCGCACAGGTTTTGTATTTAATAATCCTAACCAATCCTCTGCCTGCGGCTGTGGGGAAAGTGTAGAGCTTAGTCCTGCGGAAATGACACCGGAAATGATCCAGGCGCGTGAATTGGCAAATAGCGCGGGTTAAACGTCAAACATTCGAGTTAAACTTGTATGTCTTGCTAGGAGTCCACCTGGTGGACCTCAACAACATTACCGTCCGGATCATAAAAGAATATCTGCTGCCAGCCCTGCACAGCAATATTGCCAAAGTTGGAGTAGGATACGCCGCGCTTTTCCAGGTAGGCTTTAAACCCTGATATATCGTCCGTCCTAAACGCTATATGGCCGCGATCAACCGGATTAACGGCGTGACCGGTTCTAAAACCTACCTCTAAATCTTTCTGCGCTAGATGAAACTGAATGCGCCCATCTGTCAAAAACGACACGTCGCCAGGATACCCTTTATCCTTTTCACGTGTTGGCAGATCGTTTCGTTCATCGTCAAGGGTGAGAATGTCTCTGTAAAACGCATCCATGCGGGAAACATTATCAGTGGCGAAATTGACGTGATGCAGGGTGAGTTTCATGATATAAAAACTAATTTCTTTCAATAAATTAAGGGCTAGAAAGCGTATCCCAAATCTTAATGCCCAATAAGACAATTGTATAGATTACATTGGTTTAAACGTAGTCGACTTTGAACCTGTACATGGGGATTATGATGGTCTTTAAGTCAGCAATCCTGGTAGTTTTGCAATAGCTGTTTGCCGGCACAGGACAATGTTTGTAAAGGATAGTGAATATGTCGGACGTCGAAAACCCCAGCATTATGTCCCATGTATCGCTTGGTACTAATGATTTTGAGCGAGCAATCGCATTTTACGATGCAGTTCTCGCACCCATCGGCGCACGACAGGTGTATCAACCAGATGGTATAGAGGCGGTTGCCTATGGCAAGGTTTTTCCGGAATTCTGGGTTCAGACACCGGGGGATGAAAAACCGGCGCAAACCGCAAATGGTGTTCATTTTGCATTCTTAGCGCCATCAAAACAGGCGGTCCAGGCTTTCTGGGATGCAGCGCTTTTAGCCGGAGCGTCGCCGGATGGTGAGCCAGGACCAAGACCGCATTACGGGGAACCTTATTTTGGCTGCTTTGTTCGAGACCTTGATGGTCATAAAATCGAAGCAATGTTTTGGGACAGAGATTTAGAAAACGTAGCTGAAGACCACGCATAGGATAGAGCGCTATGGCCGTTGATCGTGAGTTTGAAACCTATCTCGGAGAATTATTAGAGCCGGTAGGCTCAGTAACCATGCGCCGGATGTTTGGCGGGCTTGCAATTTTTCGGCATGGATTGATGTTTGGACTTGTTGTCGAGGATGATCGGGTTTGTTTGAAGGCAGATGATGGCAATCGGCAGGCGTTTCTCGATGAAAATCTTGAGGAATGGGCCTATGAAGGCAAAGGCAAGCCAATGAAAATGGGATATTGGCATATCCCAGAACGCCTTTTGGAAGATACTGAGGAAATGGCCGAATGGGCACTACATGCATTTGATGCAGCAGCACGGATTGACCAGTTAAAACCGCCATCCCAACGCAAATTAAAACTTTAGACAGTTACCCCGTGTCAGGTAAACAGCGCAAGTTTGTTAGGAAATGATTTGATTTCGAAGCTGAGTGCAGCTCAACCAGCTTTAATAAGAAATGCTGGGATATTTTCTTCACCACCAAAGGCATGGTTTGAATCTGAATAGGCGATGTCCCGGGAATTTCCGCCGCCTTTTGAATGGTTTGATTTGTTATTTTCGGTGTTTCGATTTGAGGATGATCTATTAGGATTTGCCTTAGCATCTTTCGGTTTTTTGGAACGGCGTTTTCGTATCCTGTCGTCCCATTCAACCGCTTCACCCTGCCATTCAATTTTTTGATCGGTCAGCGATTCAATTGCAGAAAAATATTTTTGCTCCTCGGCGGTAACAATTGTAAATGCCTCGCCCTTGCGTCCCGCACGACCAGTCCGCCCAATCCGGTGAACATAGTCTTCTGCATTAATCGGAATATCATAATTAAATACATGGCTGACGTCTGGGATATCCAGGCCACGAGCTGCAACATCACTGGCAACCAGCAGACTGATCTTGTTGTCACGAAATCCATTCAACATCGCCGTACGATTGGTCTGGTCCATATCGCCATGCAGCGCACCGCAGGAATAGCCATGTCGGTCCAGAGACCGGTATACAGTCGCCACATCTCTCTTACGATTACAGAAAATAATCCCATTTTTCAATTCGCTAGCGGCATCTATTAATTCACGAAGCACGGCTCGCTTATCATAATCCTCATAGCCGGATCTTACAGCACGCTGCACAATCGTGTCGGAAGTTGAGGCTGCTTTCGCTACTGTGACCTGAACCGGATTTTGCAGAAACTGGTTTGAAAGACGTTCAATTTCTGGTGGCATGGTCGCCGAGAAAAACAGCGTCTGGCGGGTAAACGGTACCAGTTTGCAGATCTTCTCAATATCAGGAATGAAACCCATATCGAGCATTCTGTCTGCTTCGTCAATGACGAGGACTTCAACACCTGTCATGAGCAGTTTTCCGCGCTCGAAATGATCAAGCAAACGACCTGGCGTTGCAATAAGAATATCTGCGCCACGATCAAGTTTGCGGAATTGATCTTCGAATGAAACACCGCCAATCAAAAGCGCAATCTCAAGCTTGTGATTCTTGCTGTAGCGATTGAGATTTTCTTCTACCTGGGCTGCTAATTCCCGGGTTGGCTCAAGGATCAAAGTACGCGGCATGCGTGCGCGTGCGCGACCTTTTTCCAGCAGTGAAAGCATAGGCAGGGTAAAGGATGCGGTTTTACCGGTACCTGTTTGGGCAATACCAAGCACGTCGCGACGCTGCATCACATAAGGAATAGCCTGAGCCTGTATAGGGGTCGGTTCTGTGTAGCCTGCTGATTCAACAGCATCTAGTACCTTGTCGCTTAGTCCAAGCTCTGCAAAACTCATAATATGGAAATTCTCTCGGTTACGTTACAGCCCAATTAGATCAATCAAAAATCAATGATAATCTTTCTACCCAACCGCTATTGAGCAGATAGGGGAATTAGCTAGGATTGTCAACAAAATGTAGCCTTGCGATAGATGTTAGGGTCAATGCAATGGTTTAAAGTCCTAAAAGTAAAATTCGGCCTCAAATTCATACATCCAACAGGGTATCTTCAGCAAATTCAGCGTTTTCCTGAATAAACCGAAACCGTTCCTCAGGCTTGTTGCCCATCAACTGGTTTACCGCTTTTTGTGTGTTTGTTTCTTGTTCCTGCGTGACCTCTACCCGAAGCAAAGACCGTTTTTTAGGGTCCATTGTTGTTGCTTTCAATTGTGCAGGCATCATTTCACCAAGCCCCTTGAAGCGTCCAATTTCCAATTTACGCCCGGATGAAAACTCATTTGCAATCAGTTCATCCTTATGCATGTCATCGCGGGCATAAAGGGTTTTCCCGCCTTGGGTCAGTTTATAAAGCGGTGGAATTGCAAGATAGAGTTTTCCTTCACGAACCAGATCCGGCATTTCCTGATAAAAGAAAGTGATCAAAAGCGATGCTATATGGGCACCATCCACATCCGCATCTGTCATGATGATGATGCGGTCGTAACGCAAATCGTCTTCGCGATACTTAGAGCGTGTTCCGCATCCAAGCGCTTGAATAATATCCGCAATTTGTTGATTTGCCGCCAATTTATCACGGCCTGCATTCGCAACATTAAGAATTTTACCGCGTAGGGGAAGAATTGCCTGAGATACCCGGTCCCGCGCTTGTTTTGCAGAACCTCCGGCCGAATCGCCCTCAACAATAAACAATTCAGTACCGCCTTTGGCATTGGCAGAGCAGTCTGCAAGTTTTCCAGGCAGCCGCAGCTTCCTTGTTGCAGACTTCCGGTTTATTTCCTTTTCCTTACGTCGCCGTAACCGTTCTTCAGCGCGATCAATGACCCATTCAAGCAATCTGGTTGCTTGTTGCGGGGAAGCAGCAAGCCAATGATCGAAGGGATCGCGGATTGCATTTTCCACAATCTTTTGTGCTTCAACCGTTGCAAGCTTGTCTTTGGTCTGGCCGACAAATTCCGGCTCCCGAATAAAGACAGACATCATGGCAGCCGCAGACGTCATTACGTCTTCTGTGGTAATAATCGACGCTTTTTTGTTGCTGGTCATTTCAGCATAGGCCTTAAGCCCCCGCGTCAACGCAATACGAAACCCTGCTTCGTGGGTCCCGCCTTCAGGTGTCGGCACAGTATTGCAGTAGGAATTGATGAACCCATCATCACCATGCCAGGTGACCGCCCATTCCAGCGAACCGTGGCCGCTTTTCTTGTCCGATTTTCCGGCAAACGGTTCCTGGGAAACCTTATGTGCCTTACCGATAGAGGCCTCTAGATAGTCCTTCAAACCACCGGGGAAATGAAACACTGCTTTTGCTTCAATTTCAGTGTCCGGTTTGAGAAGTGCAGGCGGGCAAGACCAGCGAATTTCCACACCACCAAACAAATACGCCTTGGAGCGTGCCATTTTGAACAAACGAACTGGATCAAACTTGCAGTTTTTACCGAAAATCTGTGCGTCAGGTTTGAATGAAACCTTGGTGCCGCGGCGATTGTGTATTTCACCAATTTCAACCAGTTTTCCCTTAGGGATACCAAGCGCAAATTCCTGCCGGTAAAGCGTACGATTTCGCGCAACTTCTACAATCAGATGTTCCGAAAGGGCATTTACAACTGAAATACCAACGCCGTGCAGACCACCGGATGTTTCATACGCACCGGAATCAAATTTGCCGCCTGCGTGAAGCATCGTCATGATAACTTCCAGCGCGGATTTATCCTTGAACTTGGGATGGGGATCAACCGGAATACCTCGACCGTTATCGGTAACAGTCAAATATCCATTTTCCTCCAAATCCACTTCGATCCAGTTTGCGTGGCCGGCTACCGCCTCATCCATGGAATTATCGATGACTTCTGCAAAAAGATGGTGCAATGCCTTTTCGTCGGTTCCGCCGATATACATGCCTGGACGCCGCCGGACCGGTTCCAGACCCTCCAGAATTTCGATATCAGAAGCAGAATAATCTTTATCTGATCCCTTGGGTTGAGGGTCTTTGCGCTTGGTAGTTTTCGCGGGCGTTTGTGCTGCTTGAGAAGGTGGAGCATCCTGTGCCGCGGAAAAGAGATCGTTTGCGTCTTCCATCATCGTCCAATTGGGTAAAAAGAATCACTTTGGCAAATCTAATATGAAACAACACATAAAGCGATAAGTGCGTTCATTTGGTGGTGCCGCAGTTGGAACTTCCGCTTTGAGCACATTAGAAACCTTTTACCTTAAGTAATGAATGGTATTCCCGGGCCATATTGGTCGTTCGAGTAATAGTTGGGAATTTTACCGCTATTCCCGAAACCGGTCATTCAAATTTCAACAGAGATTTCTCGGCCAATAACCGGGTTGCGGACAAAAACGAACTTTTGCAGAAGCAGTGACAATGCCTGCTTTAACTCGGGAGGTTTGATGTGTAAATTGTTCACATCTACGCCTTGTAGATCGCTACGGGATCGCCAAGTGTGTTGTAGTCGGGTTCGACACCCAGGCCAGGCTCGTCTGATGCAAACAGCTTTCCGTCACGAACCTTGGGGCCTCCGATGCCAGTCGAGCGTGTGTTGTAGTTGTGCAAGTCGGTTGAATTCACCAGATAATCCTCCGGTGTAGAGGCAGCAAAATGAGCGACTGCTGAAGAAGTGATTTCACCTCCCCAAGTATCCTCAGATACGACAGGCATACGGTTTTCGATTAAGAAGTCCCGGACCTTGCGTGCTTTGGCCAGACCTCCGAGGTTTGAGATTTTCAGACAACAGATTTCCGCACCTCGGTCCTGCACGATACGTTGCGCGGCCAACATACCTGTAACGCATTCATCCAGTTTCATTGGCTGAGCCACGTGCGGGCGTACATGCTGACATTCTTCATATGTACGACAAGGTTGCTCGAATATGTAATCGAGATCACGGGTGCGAGCAACTGGCTCAAAAGCTCGGTGCAACCGGCCGCACGGTTGGAGTGTATCACGCGGGCCTTCCGCCCGAGCAGCGCGCCGCAGTGCAGTCACAATTCGTAG